>BDSU01000017.1 GCA_002897675.1 bacterium BMS3Abin02
CCACCGATGCGGCCTTTTACACAACGCTGACATTTCCTCAACGGTTTGCTCGTATCTGCCGATGATCCTTTTCGATGACGCGCCTGCCGACAATCATGGAGGGTCAGATGGACCGCGGCCGTATCTTGCTGATCGAAGACGAAGAACCGATCGCCGACATGCTGCGCGTGTTCTTCGAACGCGAGGGGTACCGCCTCGTCCATGCAGTCTCGGGCGAGATCGGGCTGCAGCGTCTGGAGGAACGGCCGGCTCGAGCCGTACTGCTGGACCTCAACCTTCCCGGAATCGACGGTGTCGAGGTGTGCCGCCGCATCCGTGCCATCTCGGACATCCCGGTGATCATGCTCACTGCCCGGGACTCGGAGATCGACAAGGTCGTCGGCCTCGAGATCGGGGCTGACGACTACGTGACCAAGCCGTTCTCGCCACGCGAGCTCCTGGCACGAGTCAAGGCGGTCCTTCGGCGATCCGAAGAGGCGCCGGTGACCACCAGGGCGCTGTCGGTCGCCGGTTTCGAGATCGACGCGGGACGCAGAGAAGTTCGGGATCCGGAAGGCAACGTGATCCGGCCGACTGCGAGGGAGTTCGATCTGCTCTGGTATCTGGCCGAGCACTCCGGCCTGGTGCTGTCCCGAGGTCAGATCCTCGAGGCGGTCTGGGGCTACGAGTACTTCGGCGAGACACGAACCGTCGACGTGCACATCCGCCAACTGCGTAAGAAGCTCGAAGGGATCCCCATCGAGACGGTATGGGGTGTCGGCTACCGGTTGGAGGCGTCGTGACCTCCATGTCTCTTCGGCCGTCGACGCTACCGGCGGCGTTCAGATGAGAAGAAGACTGTTCTGGAGCATGCTCGGGATCGCCACACTGGCGCTCGTGTTGGTGGGAGTCTTCGGGGCAGTCCTCGGTCAGGTGGCCGTATCCCAAGAGACCATTCGTCAGATGACCCGGGAAGCGGCCGCGATCGAGCGCCTGGTCGGCAACCAGTTCCTCGAAGAGAGCGGTGACCGGATCACCCTGCAACGCCTTTCGGTGATCGTACGTAACGGTGAGCTCCCCGAGGACTCGACGCTCGGCAGACGGCTGCGGACGCTCCTGGCAACGGCGGAACAGATCACCGGAGGCCGCCTCGTCGACCTCGGATGGATCGATGCAAAGCGTCGTCTGCACCTCCTCCTGAATCCGACGCTCGGCGAAGCACTGCGATTCGATATCACGACATTGCAGGATGGGAACGACAGCGTCGTCCGGGGGCGGATCCCCGGTGAAGAGGATGCCGTGCTCGCTGTGGCTCACCCGATGAAGGCGACACGACTCGTGATCGTCGTGTTCCAACGTGCGACGCTGATCAACGGGCGGAGCTTCTTTCGTGTGATGCTGATTGCGTTTGGCCTTGCCGCGCTCCTGTCCGCAATCGGTGCCCGTCTGCTCGCCAGGCGGCTGAGCAAACGTGGCGCGAAGCTCGCGGAGGCTGCCCGAAATCTCGCGGATGGGGATTTCTCGGCCAGGGTCGATCTGCCGGGTGACGACGAGGTGGCAGACATCGCTCGAGCATTCAACGAGATGGCCGACCGTCTCGAAGCGACCCAATCGGGAGAGCGCGAGTTCTTGATGAGTGTGGGCCACGACCTGCGCACACCACTCACGACGATCGGCGGCTATGCGGAAGCCCTCGAAGAAGGTGGCTTGGACGAGGCATCTGTGGGGCGTATCGGCGGGGTCCTGTCCAGCGAGACCGGCCGGCTTCGCCGGCTCATCGAGGACCTGATGATGCTTGCACGCCTCGACGCGAAGGAGTTCACACTGCGCCCGGAGTCTGTGGACGTGGCTGCCCATCTCCGAGGGATCGCCGATACTTTCCAACAGCGTGCAGCAGATGCCGGGTTGCGATTCTTGGTCGACGTCGAAGAGACCGGTTCGTTCGAGACCGACCCCGATCGGCTCGCACAGATCTCGGGGAACCTCATCGAGAACGCGCTGCGGTACACCCCAGAGGCGGGAACCGTGACGTTTCGCGTCACCAACAAGGAGCACAGCGTTGTCCTGGAAGTCGTCGATTCCGGTCCGGGCATCGAGACCGAGGACCTCCCGCGAGTGTTCGACCGCTTCTTCGTGGCGCACCGGTATCGGAGGGTTCGTCCGGAGGGCTCCGGTCTCGGACTGTCGATCGTCCATCGGCTGGTCGAGGCGATGCGTGGAACGGTGACGGTCTCTTCGGGAGACACCGGGACGACGTTCCGGGTAGAACTGCCGAAGTGAGACTTCAGACATCTCCGGTCGGTGGTCCGTCGTTGAGCCGCAGACCGACAGTCGACCGTGGGATCCGGCTGTGAGCGTGGCGTTCCCAAGATGGGCCACACCCGTGGCATGGGCGATCACGGTGGTGTCACTCGTTGGATTCGCCGCCTTCGCTGCAACCCGACTCCCCGCCGCAGTCCACGGCGCGCCCGACTTTCCCAACTACTACATCGGGGGTGAGCGCCTCCTGTCGGGCGAGCCGGTGTATGGACCGATCGGTGAGGACGTGCGGGTGCTCTTTGGAGTGGACGATTACGAGAGCTATCCGGCCGATCCACCCGCGACGGTTGCTCTCCTTGCTCCGCTATCCCTGCTGCCCTACGCGACCGCGTGGTGGCTGTTCTTCGCGTTGTCTGCGGTGCTTCTCGCTGGAGTCGGCTATTCGACCGCAAAGGAGGTTGCCTGGTCGCGCCCTCTCGCAGTCGCCGTGGGAGCCACGATGCTGGTCACCTCGGCGGGAAGGTTTCTTCTCCTTCGGAATCACATGGAAGCGATCCTCCTGTTGCTCCTCTTCCTCGGGTGGCGGGCGTTGCGGCGTGGTCGAGATTTCGAAGGTGGTGCCTGGTGGGGGTTCGCGGCGGCCCTGAAACTCTTCCCTGCCTTTCTGATCGTCGGACTGTTCGCGGCGCACCGTACCAAGGCTGCGAAGTCCGCGCTGATCACCGGCGTCGTTGCCACCGGTCTGGGTGTGACGATCCTCGGTTGGGACAACACCATCGCGTTCGTTCGAGAAGTGCTTCCCGTTTCGAAGCAGTGGTACGGGGCACTCGGCAACTACTCGCTTCTGTCGTTCGGAACGGCCCTGGCCGCCGAACCGCTCGGATGGGCTCTGGCCGCCGCGGGCGCCGCTGGACTCACCTGGTGGTACTGGCGTAGGGCGGAGACGGTCGATCAGGTGTTGGCGGGTGGTGTTGCCGCGATGCTGTTGATCAGTCCCCTGTCCTGGCTCAACTATCTGGTCCTGGCGGTCCCGGGCGTGATAGTGATCGCACATCGTCTCGATCTGAGAACGGCCGGTGGACGATGGACGCTTCTGGGTCTGGCCGGTGCGCTTGGATTCTGGGGGCCGATCGTCCTCGCCGAACGGGTGCCGTCCGTCCTGCTGTCGTTCATCCCCATGTACGGCCTGCTCGCATCGTTCGTGTTGGTCATGCGCCGGGCCGAAACCTGACGGCAGGCGGCCGTCGGGGAGAGAACCGTCCCGGCCGGGGAGTGGGGGGATTCGGCAAGAGGATCGGTTCAGGATGCGGACGCCTGCCGTCGAACTCAACGTACCGCGTCCCGGGCCTTATCTGTATCTGTTCTTGCGTGAGTTGTCTGTGGCATGGCCAGGCGGCCTCACACGCAAGAACGGAGGGGATCGTACCGGGAGTGGGATTCGAACCCACACGTCCTTTCGGACAACGGATTTTGAGTCCGCCGCGTCTACCGTTCCGCCATCCCGGCATGCAGCGGACAGTATGGTACGAGCGGGCATGACACGACGCATCGAACGTAAGATCTTCCGCATCAACGATGAGATCGAGCGGCTCCTCGGAGAAGAGAAGCTCGTTTTCGAGGAGCTCCAGTATCACCGGCACATCGCAGATGATGCTCGGCGAGATGCTGCGGTCGGCAACGCCGACGATCGCGCTTTCGCCCGAGAGACCGAGCGGGACGTGCCCCGATTCGAACGTGCCCTCAGCGACTTGAGACGGAGACGCAGCGATCTGGAAGAAGAGCGAACGAGGCTCCTGAACCGGCTCGGGGAACTGTGATGGGGACTCTCGCACTTCTCGACGGTCACAGCCTGGCGTATCGGGCCTTTTACGCTCTTCCGGAAGACCTCACAACGTCGTCCGGCCAGCCGACCAACTCGGTGTACGGGTTCACGTCGATGCTCCTCAAGCTCCTGTCCGATCATCACCCTGACGCGGTCGCCGTCGCCTGGGACACACCGGTGCCGACCTTCCGCAAGGAGGCCTACGAGCCGTACAAGGCACAACGCGCCAAAGCCCCCGATACCTTTCGTCGCCAGTTACCCCTCATCAGAGAGGTTGTCGACAGTCTCGGGTTTCCTCAACTCGAGGCCGAGGGGTTCGAGGCAGATGACGTCATCGCGACCATCGCAGCCCGGGCAGAGGAGGCGGATTGGCGTGTCATCGTGGTTACGGGGGATCGGGACGCATTCCAACTGATCGACGATCACGTGACGGTCCTCTACACACGCCGCGGCATCAGCGACATCGTGGTCGCGGACGCTGCATGGGTGGAGGCGCGCTACGGGATCCCTCCTTCCCACTACGTGGACTACGCGGCGCTCCGCGGGGACCCTTCGGACAACCTGCCAGGCGTGCCCGGAGTGGGGGAGAAGACGGCCGCTCGACTGATCGGAGCCCACGGGACTCTCGAGGGGGTCTACGAGCACCTCGC
>BDSU01000018.1 GCA_002897675.1 bacterium BMS3Abin02
GCCCACCGTTGACCCTGACGAGTGACAAGTCGACCGAGTGCTACCGGAACTGGTGGCCGCAAGCACCGATGATCCAGTTGATGAACCGCTCGATCGACCTCCTCGACGAGTTTGCCACCATGTCGGGCAACATCTTCAATCTCAACCGGCGCGGCTACGTGTATGTCACTGCGGACGATGCCCGCCTCGAGACGCTCGAGTCGGGTGCCGTCGCAACGGCAAAGGCGGGCGGGGGAAGCTTGCGCGTCCACAAACTGTTTGAGGGTCGTACACCGTGTGAAGCGGCGCGTCATCGGGACGGCGTGACCTCGGGTGCGGACCTGATCGCGAACCCCGACCTGCTTGGGACGATCTTTCCGTACGTGACCGAAGATGCCGTGGGAGCGCTGCATGTGCGTCGTGCAGGGTGGCTCGGCGCGCAGCAGCTCGGGGCGTGGCTGCTCGCAGAGGCCAAGTCGGCGGGAGTGAGATTCCTGCCACGCGGAATCGCCGGCGTGAAGACCGATCCGGCCGGGGTCAGGGCTGTCGATCTCGACGACGGGAGCCACGTCGAGACCCGAGCCTTCATCGATGCTGCAGGCCCGATGGTGGGGGATGTGGCGAACCTGCTCGGGGAGGAGCTTCCGGTCCGCGCCGAGTTGCACCTCAAGGTGGCGTTCAAGGATCACCTCGGTGTGGTGCCGAGGGACGCTCCGCTGCTGATCTGGGACGATCCGCAGTCCATTCGCTGGGATCCGGAGGAGATCTCCGGGTTGCGAGACGGCATGTCGGATCTGCTCGATATCCTTCCCCCGGGCTGTCACCTCCGCCCGGAAGGCGGAACCGAGTCCCCGTGGGTGCTGGGGTTGTGGGAGTTTCGGCGGCGCATCATGAGGCCCACGTTCCCCATCCCCCTCGATCCGATGCATGCCGAAGTCGTGCTGCGCGGCCTGTCGAAGATGATCCCCGGTCTCGACGCGTACCGTGAGCGAGCACCGAAGACCGTGGTCGACGGCGGCTACTACGTCAAGACGCCCGAGAACCTCCCGATCGTCGGGCCGCTGCGGACACCTGGCGCGTTCGTCATCGGAGCGCTGTCCGGATTCGGCATCATGGCGTCACAGGCCGCGGCCGAACTCGTGTCGCTGTACATCACCGGCCAGGATCTGCCGGAGTTCGCGGACGCGTTCAGGCTCCAGCGGTATGACGATCCTTCGTACCTCGAGAGTGTCCGCGCAGACACGGGGCAACTGTGACGTCGGTCGAGAACAAACAGGGCGTCGAGAACGTTCCACCGCCTGGTCGTTCGTGACGTTCCTGTCCTCGAGGACCTTTGCTCCGCTCCTCACGAGCGTGATGCCTCCAGCGACATCGGCGCTCGATGTGGCACCGGTGCCTCGACCGGCGACCTTCGCGGTGTTCTGCCGGCTGGGAACGCCGAGCAGCCCGTTCTTGCGTGAGCCGGCTGCCCATAGCGCGGGCGGCCTCACGCAAGAAGGGTTGGGTGCGCCTTCGTTCAGACGCCCCCGCCCCGGCAACGACACCCCGAACGTCACCGGCCAAAGCACTAACCTTGCTTGACCACCGGTCCCTGGGAGACCAATGCGGCGGATGTTGGCGGCGCTGAAGGGCCAATCCAGAGATGAGAAGTTGGGCACCTTCGTTGGTGTCTTCACGCCGTCCGTCCTGACGATCCTCGGCGTCATCTTGTACCTGCGGACCGGTTGGGTCGTCGGCAGCGTCGGGCTGATGGGTGCGCTCGTCATCATCGTCATCGCCAATCTCGTGACGCTGGCCACCGCCCTGTCCGTTTCGGCCGTAAGCACCAACATGCGAGTGGGTGCCGGAGGCGCCTATTACATCATCTCGCGAAGCCTGGGGGTGGAGATCGGGGCGGCGATCGGCATCCCGCTGTTCCTCGCACAGGCCTTCTCGGTGACTCTCTACGCCTTCGGTCTGGCCGAGAGTCTGCAGATCGTCTGGCCCGCGGTGCCGCAGAAGGTGGTTGCCGCCGCGACCGTGCTCGTCGTAACCCTTCTCGCCGCCAGAGGCGCCGGCCTGGCGCTTCGGCTCCAGATCCCGATCATGGTCGCCATCGGGGTGTCCCTCGTCGTTCTCGGTGTCGGTATCGCGAACAGCAACCCTGAGACGATTCGTCTCTCGACCGCATTCGACGAGCCGCCCGGCTTCTGGACGGTCTTCGCCGTGTTCTTCCCTGCAGTCACCGGAATCCTGGCGGGTATCAGCCTGTCGGGGGACCTGAAGCATCCTGACCGGTCCATTCCACGAGGAACGATTGCCGCCGTACTCGTGGGGTTCGTGGTCTACATCGGTGCCGCCATCGGCCTGGCCCTCGCAGCCGATCCCGCCGAACTCGTCGCCGACAATCTGATCTGGTTCACGATCGCCGGCGTCGCCGGAGTACTGATTCTCCCTGGCCTGTGGGGAGCGATCTTCTCCTCTGCGGTGGGGAGTGTGTTGTCCGCACCCCGAACCCTCGAGGCGATGGTGGCCGATCGAGTCTTGCCGCGATGGCTGGGTTCTCCGATCGGGAGGGTGCGGGGCCCGGGAGTTCCTCTGCTCATCTCCCTGCTGGTCGCGCTCGGCGCGGTCTTTCTCGGCGGCATCAACGCGGTCGCGCCGGTGCTCACCATGTTCTTTCTCACCACCTACGGAATGGTGAACCTGGTGGCGGGCGTGGAGAACCTGACCGCCGACCCTTCGTACCGTCCGACCATGCGTGTCCACTGGGCGATCTCGCTCGTGGGTGCCGGGGCGTGCTTCTGGGTCATGTTCCTGATCAGCCCCGCGGCTCTCGTCGCCGCGGTCACGATCGAGATTGGCGTCTATCTGCTGATACGCAGGAGGGCACTCGTGGCGCCGTGGGGAGACCTGCGGCGTGGCGCCATGATGTCGCTCGTTCGCTCGACGGTGATTCAGCTCCGAAGGCTTCCCAACGATCCCCGGAACTGGCGGCCCAACATCCTGCTGTTCTCCGGTGACGTACAGCGCCGTCCCGATCTCGCCCGGTTTGCCGCATGGCTCGTGCAGGATCGCGGAATCCTGACCGTGTGTGAGCTCGGTGTGGGATCGCTGGAACGGTATGCGGAGTTCGCCGCCGAGCGAAGGGCGCAACTCGACGCAGACCTGGATGAGCTTGGGGTCGTCGCGTTCGCCGAAGTCGATGTCGTGGACGACTTCGTGGACGGCGCCGTTGCCGTTGCGCAGGCCAACGGGATCGCCGGTATCGAATCCAACACCGTCATGTTCGGATTCAGCGACAAACTCGAGCGGCGGGTCTCCGCGCTGCAGATCATCGAACGCCTCGCGCTCATCGGCAAGTCGGCGATCATCTGTCGGACGGTCCCGCATCAGCGGCGAGCGACCGGTCGCGAAATCCATGTGTGGTGGGGCGGCCTGCAGAACAACGGAGACATGCTCGCATTGTTCGCTCACCTGATTTCGCTCAACCCGGAGTGGCGCGACGCCCGGATTCGCATCATGAGCATCACTTCGAGCGACATGATGGCCGAGCGGAATGCCCGCATGCTCGATCAGGTCATCCACGCAGCCCGCATCCCTGCCGAAACCGAGGTCATCGTGCGGCGCGGCGGCCAGAGCATCCAGAGCGTGATCCGAGAGCGCTCGGAGCGGGCAGATGTCGTGCTGATGGGACTCCGCGCGAATCAGCCCGGTGAAGAGTTCGAGTACGCGCGTCGGCTGGAGGAACTCGTCGAGGGGCTGCCGACGGTCATCTTCGTGCGCTGCGCCGGAGAGTTTCGAGGACGTCTCCTGGGGGATCACCAGGAGGAATGACGGCCGTCCGGGTCGAACTCGACCATGATGCGCGGATTCTCGGCCATCCGCTCGCTCGGCGGCGAGGCAGACCCGGGGCTTTCCGAAGCGGTGTGGGCCCGAGGCGGTCCTGTCGCGGGCCGGCGTTCGGCCGCACGGGCTCGCGCCGAGAGTAGGGTTCTGCCATGCGTCGATTCCTCGCTCTGCTGGTCGTCTCGGTTGCTGTCACATCGTGTGTGTCGACACCGCCGGATGAGGCGGCCACGACGTCTTCCTCGTCGACGTCTCTCGCTACGACGACAGCTCCGTCGACCACGACGACATTGGATCCGCAGGCTCTTCACGAACAGGCAATCCTGGATCAGATCAACGAGTTGATCGCGCGGACCGAACAGATTCGTGAGCTCGAGTTCCTCGCCGAACCGACCGTCACCCTCGTCGGCGACGACGAGCTCGCAACCAGGGTTCAGCAGCTGATCGGCGAGAACGTCAAGCCGGACGAGATCGCCAGGGACACGGCGCTGGAAGAACTACTCGGCCTCATCCCGGAAGGCACCGATCTGCTTGCCCTCTACCGGGACCTCTACGGCGAGCAGGTGCTCGGTTTCTATGACGGCAAGACGAAGGAACTGGTCGTTCCCAGCAACGAGGACAAGTTGAGCCCTGCCCAGAAAACCACGCTGGTGCATGAACTCACCCATGCGCTCACGGACCAGCATTTCGGATTCTCCGACAAGGCCGACGCGTTGGATGAGGCCCAGCGCTTCGACGAGCTCACGGCGCTGCAGGCCGTGACCGAAGGAGACGCAACACTCACCGAGCTGCACTATGTGGCTGCCCTTCCCACCGACGAGCAACAAGAAGTGATCGCCGGTTCTCTCAACCAGGACACGAGTGTGTTCGACTCCGCACCGCGGTTCATCCAGGACCTGCTGGTGTTTCCCTACAACGCCGGTTTCACCCTTCTCAACGGTTTGTGGAGTTCGAGCAGCGGATTCGACACGATCAACGACGTGTACGTCGACCCGCCGACCACGACCGAGCAGGTGATCCATCCGGACAAGTACGCCTCACGAGAGCCGGCGGTCACGGTGTCGTTGCCCGATACGGCGCTCGACGGATACGAGGCGGTCGAGGAGTCCGTCTGGGGGGAGCTCGTCTTCGAAGTCATGCTCCGTCAGGAACTCGGGGCAAACGTTGCCGACGTCGCCGCGGCCGGTTGGGGAGGCGATCGGTATCGCCTTCTCTGGAACGGTGAGAACGTTGCGTTCGCCCTTCTCTACGCAGGCGACAGCGAAACCGACGCCATCGAGATGCAGCAGGCGTTGGGCGACTACGCGGCTGCGGCGATGGCCGTGTCGAAGACCCGCGACGATGGCAACGGCGTTGCGTTGACCGGCGACGCCTACGCCTTCGTGTCCCGTGTCGCGGACCGCGTCCTGTTCATCGCCGCCGACGACCCGGCGGTCGGCGCAAAGCTCCGCTCGTTCTTCCCGGACTTTTGATGCCTCTGATTCTCTGCGGTACGCCGATCGGCAACCTCGGGGACACGAGCCGCCGGCTGGCCGAAGCCTTGAAGGGCGCCGACGTCGTGTTCGCGGAGGATACGCGCCGGTCCAGGACGCTGCTCGACCACCTCGGGATCGACAAGCCGCTCCGATCGTTCTTCGCCGGGAACGAGCAGTTACGGGTCGCCGAACTGTCCGAGCGGCTTGCCCGAGGAGAGACGGTTGCCCTGGTCACCGATGCGGGGATGCCGGCGATCTCCGATCCCGGGTTGGCTGCGGTGCGCACGGCCAGGGCCGTCGGGGCAAACGTGACGGTCGTGCCCGGTCCGAGTGCCGTCACGGCAGCCCTCGCAGTGTCGGGTCTCCCGTCCGAACGGTTCGTTTTCGAGGGATTCCTGCCTCGCAAGGGCGGTGATCGGTCGCGTCGCATCGATCAGATCGCCGGAGAGACCCGCACGACGGTGTTCTTCGCTTCACCGAGACGTGTCGGGAGCGATCTCGAAGATCTCGCCGGTGTGGCGGGTGGCGAGCGGGCGGTTTTCGTCGGCCGAGAGCTCACGAAGCTTCATGAAGAGTTGTGGTGGGGAACTCTCGGTGAGGCGGCCGATCGATTCCGGGGCTCTCAGCGCGGCGAGTTCACGGTCGTGGTCGGCGGCGCTCCCGTCCGGGAGCCGGACCTCGACGAGGCACTCGAGGAGGTCCGGGTTCTCATGGCGGAAGGTGAGCCTCTTGCCGGTGCCGTTCGCGAGGTGGCGCAACGGGTACGGGTTTCCCGAGGCCGCCTCTACGAAGCTGCGCTGAAAGAGAAAGGCTGAGCAGCTCAGATGCTAGAGAGCCTTCCGGCAGGCAGCGCAGATACCCTTGTCTTTGAAGGTTGATACGTCTTTCGTCGAGTTGCAGAATGTGCAGGTCGCTTCGAGCTTGCGGATCATGATCGAGTCTCCCTCGACACCGATGATCAGCTGGTCGCCTCCGTTGATGTTGAACAGGCGCCGAGTCTCGGCAGGAATGACGACCCGCCCGAGGACATCGATCTTGCGCGCGATGCCGGTGTCCATGACAGCCTCCAATAGGTTGGGATGTACTCCACCGGTCCTGGTCGGTGTAACCCACATCTTACCGGAAAACTGGAGGTTCATGGGTGGGGCCCGCCGGACGACTCATGGCACGTATTCCGGCGATCGGTCATCGCCGCTACGCTCGACTCGATGACCTGGGTCGACGCGCACTGCCATCTTCAGCTGGCCGATGAGGACCCCCTCGCGCTCCTGGCGCGAGCCGGCGACGTCGATTGGGTCGTCGTCCCGGGGATCGACGCCGCGACGACGAAAGCCGCCATGGCGCTCGCTCTCGAAGCTCCCTCCCGGGTGTTCGCCACGGCAGGTCTGCACCCTCACGCTGCGGCCAGGTGGGCCGACGAGCGCGACGAGATCGCTCGGCTGGCAACCCGCTCGGTGGCGATCGGAGAGATCGGGCTGGATTACTACCGCGACTTGTCTCCCCGTGAGGCCCAACGTGAGGCGTTCAGGGATCAACTACTCCTCGCCGCCGATTTGGACCTCCCCGCGGTCGTGCACTGCCGGGACGCGTTCGCCGATGTCCATGAGATCGTCGAGGACACTGAAACCGCCGATCGTGTCGTCCTCCATTGCTGGACCGGCGGGCCTCGCTGGACGAAGCGATTCCTCGAGAGTGGAGCTCGCTTCTCCTTCGCGGGTCCGGTTGCTTTCGAGACGGGGGACACGGTTCGGCGCGGAGCTGCTCTTGTGCCGCCCGAGCGGGCAACCGTCGAAACCGACACCCCGTATCTGTCCCCCCCACCGTTCAGGAAGCAACCCAATGAGCCGGCCAGGGTCGCGCTGGTGGGAGAAGCACTCGCACGAGTGTGGGGGATGGACCCCGTGCAGGTCGCGGCGGTCACTTCGTCGAATGCGGCGCGAATCTATCGTCCATGAGCCAGAGCCCGACCTCCATCGGCAGACTCCTTCGTCGACACGGGTTCGTTCCGCGCAAGCGACTGGGACAGCATTTCCTGGCGGACGGAAACATCATCGACAAGATGGTGCGTACGGCCGATGTGGGAGCCGGCGATCAGGTCGTCGAGGTGGGTGCCGGCACGGGAGCGCTCACCGTCGCGATCGCCGAAACTGGAGCGAGAGTGCTCGCCTACGAGATCGACCGAGGGCTCGCGCCGGTCCTCGCCGAGGTGGTCGGGGAGCGACCCAACGTCGAACTACGCTTCGAGGATGCGATGCAGGCCCTCCCCGATGCTCTCGGTGCAGGATCGTGGAAGCTGGTTGCGAACCTGCCGTACAACATCGGCACGCCCCTCGTGCTCGAGCTGTTGCGAACGGCGCCTCAGATCACTCGATTCACCGTCATGGTGCAGCGCGAGGTCGCCGATCGTCTCGTCGCGCCTCCCGGGACCAAGCAGTACGGGCTGCCGTCGATCGTGGCGCGTCTCACCAGCGAAGTCCATCGAGCTTTTGTCGTACCACCTCAGGTGTTCATTCCGGCGCCGAGCGTCTCGTCGGCGGTCGTTGTCATGACCAGACGATCGGGAGTCGATCGACAACGGATCGAGAAGGCCATCGGGGTCGCAGCCGAGGCGTTTCGGCATCGTCGCAAGATGCTGCGTGCGACATTTGACGTCGTGGCCCTCGAACGAGCAGGAATCTCCCCTTCGGCGCGTCCCGAAGACCTTGCTCCGGAACGATTCTTGGACCTCGCGGACACTCATGATGACTGAACGCGCGGAGGCTCCGGCGAAGTTGAACCTCACACTCCGTGTGCTGGGGCTCGATGTCGGCGGCTACCACACGCTTCGTTCGCTCGCCCAGGCAGTGAGCTGGTTCGACACCGTCGAGATGGATGTCTCTTCGGATGACGAACTCGAAATCGCAGGGTTGGAGGTTCCGCGCGGTGGCGAGAATCTCGTGTGGCGGGCGATCGAAGCACTCCGCGCGCTCACCGGCATCCGAACCGCACTCCGGATCCGTCTACAGAAGCGGATTGCCGTCGCTGCGGGCCTGGCGGGCGGCAGCACCGACGCTGCGGCAGTATTGTTGCTTGCCGCCAAGATGCTCGACATTCCTCTCGAACTCGTGTCTCGAGTCGCTCCGTCGGTCGGCGCCGACGTACCATTCTGCCTGCTGGGCGGGCTCGCGATGATGGAAGGCCGTGGAGAACGACTGACGGCGCTCACATCGGCGGGCGACTACGCGGTGGCCGTCGTGACGCCACCGTTCGTGTTGGAGACCGCCGCCGTGTTTCGGGCATGGGACCGACTGGGCGATTCGAAGGCTCGCGCGATTACCGGCAAGGCCGTACCTCCCTCCTTGCGACAGTTCGCACCGCTGGTCAACGATCTCGAACCTGCCGCTCTCTCGATGGCTCGGGACCTCGAAGATTGGATCAGCGACCTCGAGGGCTGCTGGGAACGCCCTGTTCTGCTCACAGGCAGCGGGCCGAGCCTGTTCGCGTTCTTCTCCGATGAACAGGAGGCCGTGTCGGCTCTGGCCGCTGCACCATCGGAGGTTCGCGCCGGAGTGTCCGCAGTCCCGCTGGTAACCGGTGCGCGGTGCATCGAGTGAGTCCAAGGTCTGTGGGCTGCAATTGGATAGGAGGCTGTAGACTCCTTCGAGCCCGAGAGGGTGATGAGAATTGGGGGGTGGTGTAATGGCAGCACAGCGGGTTTTGGTCCCGTCAGTAGGGGTTCGAGTCCCTTCCCCCCAGCACACCATCGAAGGAGGGGCCGAATGGCCGTGAAAGCCGTGGTACTCGCCGCCGGAGCGGGCACGCGTATGAAATCAGACCTGCCCAAGGTCCTGAATACCGTGGCGGGGAGACCCATGATCGCCTGGGTACTCGACGCCATCAGGGCTATCGAACCCGAGCAGATCGTTGTTGTGGTCGGCCAAGGCGGCGACCTGGTCCGCTCCGTCATTGCAGACGATGTCGATGTCGTGGTCCAGAAGGAACAGCTCGGTACCGGACATGCGACCGGGGTCGCGTTGAGCGCCATCTCCGCGGGCGACGCCGATTCGGTACTCGTGGCCCCCGGGGACACCCCGCTGCTCGTTCCCGAGACGCTCGCCGAGCTGATCAGGGCGCACCGGCGCACCGGGTCTGCGGTTTCGGTCCTCACGGCGGATATCGACGTGCCTGCCGGCTACGGGCGGATCCTTCGGGACGGCTGGGACCGGGTCGTCGGCATCGTCGAACACGGAGATGCAAGCCCGTCGCAGCGACGGATCAACGAGATCAATGGTGGCGTGTATGTGTTCGACGGGTCGCTTCTGGCCGACGCTCTGCCCAGGGTGGAGCCGAACAACGTTCAGGGCGAGTATTACCTCACCGACGTCATCGAGATCCTTGCCGAAGAAGGTCATCCGTTGCATGCTCTCAAGACGAACCCTGTGGAGATCGCCGGGGTCAACAGCCACGTTCAGCTCGCGCAAGCCGCCGCGCTCATGCGCCGGCGCATCAACGAGCATTGGATGCGGCGAGGTGTCTGGATGCAGGATCCGGACAGGGTCTATCTCGAGGCGAGCGTGCAACTCGAGCCGGGAGCCATTCTGCTGCCCGACACGCATCTGCGCGGGTCGACGAGCGTCGCCGGTGGAGCTCGCGTGGGGCCGAACGTCACTGCAGAGGATTCATCGATCGGACCAAACGCCCACGTCTGGTACTCGGTGCTGCGAGGAGCAGACGTCGGTGAAGACGTGGAAGTCGGACCCTACGCTTCGCTGCGACCCGGGACGGTCCTCCGCAAGGGCAGCAAGGTCGGGACTTTCGTGGAGACGAAGAAGACGACGGTCGGTGAAGGCTCCAAGGTGCCGCACCTCAGCTACATCGGAGACACCGAGATCGGCAAGGACGCCAACATCGGCGCAGGATCCATCACCTGCAACTACGACGGGATTGCGAAGCATGCAACGGTGATCGGCGATCGTGCCTTCATCGGATCCGACACGATGCTCGTCGCTCCGCTGACGGTCGGTGAAGATGCAGTGACCGGGGCGGGGTCGACCATCACGGAGGATGTCGCTCCAGGGGCGCTCGCGGTCGAGCGTTCGGTGCAGAAGGAGATCCCCGGCTACGCTGCCCGTCGGAAGAAGAAGGGTTCCTGAGTGGAGATCGTAGGTCGAAAACGACTCATGCTCTTTTCGGGGAGCGCCAATCCGGCGCTCGCCGACGAGATCGCCGACTTCATGAACGTTGATCAAGGCGGGTTGGAGCGGTCGGTGTTCGCCAATGGCGAGATCTACGTGCGGCCGACGGAGAGCGTTCGCGGAGCCGATTGCTTCGTGCTCCAGAGCCACTCGCACCCGGTGAACTTCCATATCATGGAACAGTTGCTGATCATCGACGCGCTCCGACGCGCGTCGGCCAAACGCATCACCGCCGTGATGCCGTTCTTCGGGTACTCACGACAGGATAAAAAAGGCCTTCCGCGTGAGCCGATCTCTGCCCGGCTCATGGTCGACATGTACTTTGCGGCCGGAGCGGATCGCCTCGTGTCCATCGACCTGCACAGTGGACAGATTCAAGGGTTCACATCGAGACCGTTCGACCATCTCACGGCACTGCCGATCTTCATCGACTACCTCCAAGACCGGCTTGAGGGCCCCACGACGGTCGTGTCGCCGGATGCCGGTGGCGTCAAGAGGGCCGAGCGCTACGCGCGGCATCTGAACGCGTACGTCGGCTTCGTGCACAAACGTCGGGAGGCCACCGAGCGGAATGTCTCCGAGGCGCTCGCGATGATCGGAAAAGTGCGGGGCAGGCACACGATCATCGTCGACGACATGGTCGATACGGCCGGCACGGTGACGAGCGCGGCCCGACTCCTCATGAAGAAGGGCGCTCTGTCGGTCCGGGTCGTCGCAACCCACGGTGTGTTGTCTCCGCCGGCCTTGGAGCGCATTGAAGAGTCATCGATCAAAGAGGTCCTCATCGCCAACACGCTTCCCGTGCCGGAGGAAGCCCTCGGGCTTTCGAAGCTGAAGGTCCTCTCGGTCGCTTCCCTCTTCGCCGAAGCACTCCAGGCGATCTTTGTCGATTCGAGCGTGTCGGAGATCTTCCTCGGAGAGAATCTCTAGACTCGTCCCGCCCGCGACACTTCGTGTTTTGTGGCGGCCGGCTCCCGGGATAGTGTTGGGACATGGACACGACGATCGTGCATGTCACCACGGGGAACCGAAGGGGGGTGTTCGACATCACCTCCGAGGCGGCTGCGTTCGTCTCCGGGCGCGGCGACGGCCTGCTGTCCGTATTCGCAGAGCATGCGACGGCCGGCCTCGCGCTGATCGAGACCGGCGCCGGAAGCGATGCCGATCTCATGGAGTCGATCGACACCCTCTTGCCGCGAGACGATGGCAGGTGGAGACACCGACACGGCAGCCCCGGCCATGGAGCCGACCATGTCCTTCCGGCATTCATCAGCCCGAGCCTCACCATTCCGGTCGTCGGAGGCAGGATGACGCTCGGAACGTGGCAGTCGCTCGTGGTCGTCGACCCGAACGCCGACAATCCCGAACGGAGGATCCGGTTGTCCTGGATCGAAGGATGATCAGATCGGAGGGAGCAGCACCGTCTCGCCCGGGTAGATGAGGTCGGGATTCCCTGAGCGAAGGACGCTCCGGTTCACATCGACCACTTTCGCCCAGTAGGTGGCGAGCCGCCGGTTGGCGGGATCCTCGCCGAACGACTGAAGATGTCGCCGCGCGATCTTCCACAAGTTGTCACCCACCTGGACGGTGACCGATGTTGTCGCCGTTGACAGCGAAGTTGCAGGTGCGGTTGGGGCCGGTGTCATCGTGCCCGATACGTCAGGAACCATGATCGGAGACCGCCCGAGGCCCGCTGATCCGGCGCTCACCCCCGGAGGCAGCACCATGCCGGAGGGATCGACCGTGACGATGACCGCCGGAGCTGTCGCGAGGGCCGGCTGGGCGACCGCACCGAAGACGATCGCGACGGCGATCGCCCGGTCGACGACTCTTCGGACGAAGGGAATCGTGAACCAGCGGGGGAGTCGGGCCCTCCGGGCGCCGGCGGCGAGGTAGGCGACGGTCGATGCGGCGAGCCAGAGGACGGCTCCAAGAGCGACCACTCTGAGCAGTGCCATGAGCGAATCGATCGGGTCGGCGGCACGGAGATCGATCTTCATGAACGGTGCTCGTCCGATCGACACGAGAGCGATGATCGCCGTGGCTTCGGTCAGGACGAGGGCGACGAGTTGGACGATTCGCTTCACAGGGCAACGTTACATCTTTGCAAGCCCGTTTGTCAATGCATAAACCCTCTAGACAATCGTTATCCAGCATCGTAGGTTTCCGGTAGGAAAGGGGCACCATGGCTGTATACGGGGGCGATCTGGCCCAACTCGAAGACCTTGCCGGCAGGTTCCGACAAGAGGCCGCGGCGGTCGAAGCGCTCGAGGCTCGGATCACGGCTTCGCTCCAGTCGACTGCGTGGACGGGGCCCGCTGCAAACCGGTTCAGAGATCAGTGGTCAGGTGAGTTCGTCCCGGCGTTACACCGGCTTCGCGAGGCCATGGCCGAGAATGCCACCGCCGTCACGAGACGCCGTCAGGCCATCGAGTCCGCCACTTCATAGTCCGATGCTCGACCAAGCGCTGCTCAGCCGCCGGCTCACCGGTTTGGCGGTCCGTGTCGCCGCGCTCGAACGCGAGATCGCTGCGATGGGGCAGGCAGCAGGGGCCTGGTGGTCGGGTCCGGCGGCCGAGCGCTTCCAGGCAGAACTGCGCCATCGGCGCGCGGTACTGGCGGGCGTGCGCGGTGACCTTCACGCCGCCGCGGCACTCATCCTGACCCCGTGAACATCTGCGTCACCTGGAAAGACACGGACCTCGTGCTCGACGCGGCTCCGGATGCAACCGTCGCGGATCTGCGATGCGTTCTTCCCGACACTCCAGACCGGCTGTGGATCGACGGCCGGCAGGCGCCAGACGAGCTTTCCGTCTCCGAGATCCCCAACGGAGCCGTACTCGGCGCAACCGGCGGCTCCGAGGTGGAGCGTCCGAACTGCGGTGTCCGGTCGGGAACGACCCCTTTCAACCGCCCTCCGAGGGTGGGCCTGCCCCAAGCTCCGGAGCCTCCCCGACCCCCCGAACAGGCGGCCATGCCGGATCGGCGGGTTCGGTTCGCATGGGCCACGGTGGTGGTCTCCACGCTGGCAGGGGTAGTGCTCGCCGCGGTATTCGGCCCTGCCCTCGCGTTGTTCTCGCTCCTTGGGCCGGTCATGGTCATCGGTACCTGGATCGAAGGGCGGTTGGCGTTGCGTCGCGAGAGACGTGAGGCGAGGCTGCGCCACGCGAGAGAGATGGGTCGCTACAGGGCGGATCTCCTCCGGTGGGAGCGAAGCCGGCTGACTCACCGCCGCCTCCAGATGCCGGGTCCTGACGAGGTCGCCGCGCGCGCCGTGCACATGGCGTCCCCGCTGTGGGAGCGGAGGCCCGACCACGCCGACTTCGGCCTCGTGTCGATTGGCCTGGCGCCCGGCGGAACTCCGGTAGGAGTCGTGCTTGCGCCCGGCATGACGGTGGGTGTGGCCGGTGACCGGGAATCGGCGATGGGCATCGTGCGATGGGTTCTCGTGCAGGCGGCCGTGCACCACGGGCCGGCGGACCTGTCGTTGCAGGGACCGGGCGATCCACCGTGGGATTGGCTGAAATGGTTCCCGCATACCGGACGCACCGGGGGCCTCGAGATCCACGTCACGGAGAATGGAGACAGGCCGGTTCCGGACGCGGTGAACATCGTGATCGCGAAGACGGTGCTCGAACTCCCGGGTGGCTGCGATTTCGTGATCGACGTGCAGGCGGACGGCGAAGGCACGCTCCTGCGAGTCGGGGATGGTGCGCTGTGGCAGGTTGGTGCCACGTTGCAGTCCGAAGCCGACGCCCTCGTCGCGGCCAGGGCGCTGGCGCGGGTGCGAGACCCTGAAGATTCCGGTGGCGGGTTGGGTGTTCGGCCTGTGAGACTCCGGGAGCTGCTCGAGTCCCCGACCTCGAAGTCCATCGTTCGGCGATGGCGCGAGGACAGAGGGCTGCGTGCACCGATCGGGTTGGGTCCCGAAGGGCTCCTCGAAATCGATCTCGTCGCCGACGGACCCCATGGGCTGCTCGCGGGAACCACCGGCTCGGGAAAGAGCGAGCTGCTGCGCACGCTCGTGCTGTCCTTCGCCGCGACGTTTCCTCCCAGCCAGATCGTCTTCGTACTCATCGACTACAAGGGAGGCTCCACATTCGACAGGTGCACGGCTCTGCCTCATGTCGTCGGTTCACTCACCGACCTGGACGAGACGAGCGCCCATCGTGCGTTGGAGGCCCTCGAAGCCGAACTGCGAGACCGCGAGGAGAGACTTCGAGCGTACGGAGCCGAAGATCTCGGCACCTACCGGGGCAGTCCTCCGATCCCTCACCTGCTCGTGATCATCGACGAGTTCGCCGCACTCGCGGAGCAGGCGCCGGAGGCTCTCGACGGACTGATCGACATCGCCCGACGTGGGCGCAGCCTCGGGATGCACCTCCTGCTCGCCACCCAGCGGCCCTCCGGGGTCATCAGCAGCCGGATCCGTGCCAACACCGCTCTGCGCATCGCCCTGCGCGTGCACGATCCTGCCGATTCGGAGGACGTCGTCGGCGCACCCGACGCGGCCCGGATCGGTCGGCACACTCCAGGACGGGGATTGCTCAGGCTGGGGCCGGGAGAGCTCGTCCAGTTCCAGTCTGCGCTCGCCACGACGTCCGCCGGTGACGCAAAGGTGCGCACGGCGCCGTTTCGGATGGGAGAGCCGACACGGTGGCAATGTGTGACCGGGGAGGCGAGCGATCTGATGAAGCTCGTCGACGCGATCGGGGCGGCTGCGATCGAGGCGGGAGAGCCCACGCCTCCGGCCGTGTGGTCTCCCGAGCTCCCCGAGAGGGTTTCCGTGCACGAGCTGGGGGAGACGCCGAGGCCGGACACTCCCTGGGCGGCACCATTCGGACTCATCGACGACGTCCGCTCTCGGCGAGTCCTGTGGTGGGAGGCGACCAACGTGCTCTTCGTCGGACCGCCCGGCAGCGGGTCTACGAAGGCGCTCGCAACACTCGCCACCGCCGTGTGCCTGCGCTATCCGGAGACACATGTTCACGCCGTGGGCGTCGACGACGGCCGGCTGCGACGACTCGAGCGGATGCCGCAGGTGGGCAACATCGTCTCGTCCGGCGAGAGCGAGAGGACCGATCGTCTGCTTCGCCACCTGACCGGGGAGGTCGAACATCGTCGCAGGAGCCGACTGACGGGACCGCCGATCCTGCTGCTTGCCGAAGGGGCGCCGTCCGGGGATGCGTTTGCCCGCATCGTCGGCGAGGGGCCGGCCGTCGGGGTCTTTGCGGGAGTCTCGGTCCGGCACGCCGGAGCGATCTCAGGGAGGCTGCTGGCAGCGTTTCCCGAGCGCTTCGCGTTCAGACTCGTGGACCCGTACGAGTACGCGGCGCTTGGGCTCGAGCGAGTCACCCCACCGGCGGCGGGTGCAGCGGTCCGGGTCGCTTCAGGCAGGCTCGTTCGCATCGCGGAGCCTGCCTCCTCGACCGGTGTCGTTCCCGTCGATCGACCGGTGACGATCGACGCGCTTGCCGACAGCATCTCCCTCTCCGAGTTCGAGAGTGCCGCGCGCGTCGAGAGCGGCGTTTGGTTCATCCCCATCGGAAAAGGAGGGAAAGCGCTGATTCACCCTGTCGGCTTTCGGCTGGAACGGGGTCGTCATGTCGTCGTCACCGGCGGAAGGGGTGCCGGGAAGACGACGGCCCTGAAAGCGGTCGCCACATCGGCACGAGGGAGGCTCCCGGTGACGATCGTGGGCGACCTCGACGGAGTCGGGGGTGAGCGAACGGACGACCTTCTCGCCTTTCTCTCCGATCCCGGTTCCGTCCCGAGGGTCTGCCTCATCGATGATGCGGACCGAATCGAGCTGGATCCGCTTCAGGTGCCGGCGGGAGTTCACCTCGTCGTCGCGGCGAAAGCGGATCATCTGGAGTACGGGCACTGGCTGCGGCGCATGGTCGCCGACGCAGAAGGACTCGCCTTGCGGCCAGACCACCGGGACGAGGATCTCTGGCGTGTCCGCCTGGCACCATCCAGGGTCCCGGGGAGAGGAATGCTGATCGCACGAGGAGAGCCGATCCCGATCCAGGTCGCTTCCGGTACGATGGCCGCGCCGCTCAAGGAGGACACCGATCATGCGCGCTCGAATAGGAATCGCCGACACGCCACGTGAAGTCGAGCTGGAAATCGATGACGCCGACGCGTTTGTCGCAATGTTGGAGGCCGCCCACTCCAGCAAGAACGCGTTCATCTGGGTCGACGCCGTCGATGGCAAACGGGTGGGAATACCGGTCGCGAGGCTCGGATTCATCGAGCTGGAACCCGAGCACAGGGTCAATGTCGGATTCGGGACATGACAAAGGCCGGCGTCTCCGCCGGCCCGTGTCGCGGATGATCGGGTCAGCCGGCCCGACGCCTGCGTTCTGCAAGCCAGCGCTTGCGGAGGCGGCGCCGTTCATCTTCGGCGTACCCGCCCCACACTCCGGATTCCTGATTGGATCGGAGCGCGTACTGCAAGCAGTCCTCCTTCACGGAGCACAGGGTGCAGATGGCTTTTGCCTCGACGATGGCGTTGATGGCCGTTCCGGTGGAACCGACGGGAAAAAACAGTGCCGGCTCAGAATCCCGGCAGGCGGCGAGCTGACGCCATTCGGTGGTTACGGTGAGCAAAACGAAACTCCTCGAACAAGGATTGTGATGTAATTCACAAGAACCCTAACTCTGGTCTCCGGGTTCGGCAAGGGATAATGGCATGGATTTATCTGGAATTCGCGTCGGTGGACATCGCGGTCTTCGGGTCGAGTATCCGGACAACACGCTGGCGGGGATCCTCGCGGCGCGAGACGTCTGCGATCTCGTCGAATTGGATACACGACGAACCGCAGACGGAGTGATCGTACTCTCGCACGATGTGACGCTCGTCGGCCACGTCGTCATCGACACTCCATGGGAGATACTCGAGAACGTCGACCTCGGAGGAGGACACCATCCAGCCCGATTCGAGCATCTGTTGGACGTGATCGGCGACTTCCCGCTGGACATCGAGATCAAGAACAGCCCGGAGGATCCCGATTTCGACTCTGGCTTCGCGTTCCCGCTGGCCGTCGCGGGCCTCGCCCGTCCGCAAGATGTGGTCACGTCGTTCCACTGGCCCACCATGGATGCGATCCGGTCGGCGTATCCGGGTCTCCGCACGGGACTGCTGGTCGAACCCGACGGTTCCCTGGAGGCGGTGGCAAGCCGGGCACGTGCGTCCGGACACCAGGTGGTCGCACCGCACTGGTTGCTGCTCGAAGCAGAATCGGCGATCGGTTCCGTGCTCGAGCAGGGACTCGACATCGTGGCATGGACGGTGAACGACGAAGATCGCGCCCTCACACTTGCCGTAGCCGGAGTATCGACGATCATCAGTGACGACCCTGGCAGGATTCGACGGTCACTAAGGAGGCATACGTGAGCATCAAAGCGGAACTTGCGTCGGAGCTGCGAGCGGCGATGCTGGCGCGCGACGTGTGGAGGCGCGACGTCGTGCGGCAGATCGAGACGGAGGTCACTCGCAGGATCACTGCTCCCGGCTTCGTCGGAGAGGCCGACGATGCGCTGTATACGCAGGTGATCGCGTCGTATGTGAAGAAGATGAGCAAGGCTCGTGACGAGTACGCCGGCTTGGGGGAACGAGGATCGGCGATGGCCGAGAAGCTCGGCTTCGAAGTCGAGTACCTGTCCCGCTGGCTTCCGAAGACGCTGTCGGAGACCGAGACGGTTTCCCTCGTTCGCGCGGCGATCGCCGAACTCGGTGCGGACGACCCGAAGTCTGCCGGACGGGTGATCGGACATCTGATGCAGTCGCATCGCGACGAGCTGGACGGGGCGCTGGTCGGCAGGCTCGTGCGAGAGGAGCTCGGCGCAGGGTGAGCCTTCCCCTCGCGAGGAGGCGAGGAGTCGGGGATCGGGCTGCAGGAAGCCCTGCATCCGTCACCGTGTCGGATTCGAATCGACTCGCTGTCGGTGTGATCTCCCTGTAGCTTTTTTCGGAACGTCGAGGCTTGGAGTAGATGGCCCTTCGAATCAGCTCGTTGACGTTTGCGCATCCCCACACATCGGCGGGGGACCGTGCCAGGCTCGCGCTCGCAGATAATGCCCTCGCCGCCGCCTACCGGCGAGTCGACGAAGTCGGCATCGACGCGTTCGTGCTGTCGACATGCTTGCGCGTCGAGATCGTCAGCGTCGGATGTGAGGCCGCCCTGGACAGGGTCACCGAGATTCTCTATCCGGACGGCACCCTCCCCGCATCGGGCGTTCGTCGCAACGATCAGGACGTCCTGCTGCACTTGTACCGGGTGGCGGCCGGGCTCGACTCACCGGTCGTCGGCGAGCCGGAGGTTCTCGCCCAGTTCCGTCACGCGATCGACACGGCCCGCACCGCCGGTGTGATCGGCGGGAGTCTCGGCAAGCTGCTCGAGAGCGCGATCGGTGCCGGCCGCAGCGCTCGCAGAATCCTCCCCGACACCGCAGAAGGATCGCTCGCGCTCGTCGCAACCAAGCTCGTCACCGGTACGCGGGAAGTCGCCGTGTTTGGCGCCGGGGCGATGGCTCGGGCCGCAACAGAGGCGCTCCGGGGCAGGGACACGGAGGCTCCGATCGTGACGGTCTATGCGCGCCGGCCCAACGAAGTCCGGTTCGAGTCGGATCATGTCTGCCACATCGAACGTGCCCCCGAGGCGTTGGCCACGATGCCGGTGGTCATCTCCGCAACTGCGGCGAAACGGGAGCTGTTCTCACAGGACGTACTGGCACGGGCACTCGAGCAGAGAACCGGCGACCTGCTGCTGATCGACCTCGCGATGCCTCCCGACTTCACTCCCGCCGCGAACATGCAGAAGCTGACATATGTGAATCTCGACGCCCTCGCGGAACGGGCACGAACGGAGCAGGTGTCGGTCGACCTCGAGGCGCTGGTGGCGGATACCGCTCGTCAGAACTGGGCCCGTCTCGAGAATCGACACGTTGCGGGACCGGTGATCGCAGCCATTCTCGCGGAAGCGGAGGCGGCGGTGGCCGAGGAGGTCGAACGGTTCGCCCCGAGGATCCAGGCGGTGGATGGACAGTCCGGCGCGCTGGTCAAACAACTCGCCGAAACGGTTGCGCATCGCGTCCTGCACCGTCCACTGTCGTACCTCGGTGCGGGCACGCGGGGAGCAGAGGCGGCCGAGCTCCTCGCGGAGATCTTCGGTGCGAAGGATGCATGAGCTCCGTATCGCGACGAGGTCATCCGATCTTGCGGTAGCGCAGGCGCACGCCGTCGCATCGATGCTGCAGGCGGCGGCGCCCGGAATCGAGACACGGCTGGTCATCGTCGAGTCGGCGGGAGACCGCGACCGGGTCTCTCCGGTGGCGGCACTGACCGAGATGGGCGCGTTCGTGCGGTCGGTCCAGGCGGCCGTTCTCGACGGTCGGGCAGATCTCGCGGTGCACTCGCTCAAAGACCTGCCCACGGACCGGCCGGAGGGGCTCGTCGTGGCGGCCTATCCCGAGCGTCGCAGCCCGTACGACGTGCTCGTCGGCGCTTCGCTCGATCGTCTCGAAGAAGGCGCGGTCGTCGGAACGGGCAGCCCCCGCCGGGTGGCCCAGCTCCTCGCGCTTCGACCCGACCTGCGAACCGTAGAACTGCGCGGCAACGTGCCAACCCGGATCCGGCGGGTCCACGATGGCGAGGTCGCAGCAGCGATACTCGCCGAGGCCGGCCTGGCACGGCTCGGGCTGACCGAGGCGATCACTCGACGTTTCTCCGTCGACGAGATCACGCCGGCCCCGGGCCAGGGTGTCCTCGCCGTCGAAACCCTCGCCGATGGGCCCGCCCGCATGACCGCAGCCGCGATCGACGATCCGGAGTTGCGTCGGCTGGTCGAGGTGGAGCGCCTTCTGCTCTCGGCCACCGGAGCGGGATGTCGGTCGGCTCTCGGCGCACTCGCCTCGAGCAGTGAACGAGGCCTGTCCTTGTCGGCCTTCGTCCAGGACGAACTCGGACCGCGCCGCGCCACCGTTCACGGCGACACACCTGCCGCAGTCGTCACCGCTGCACGGAAGGAGCTTCGCCTGTGAACAGGGTCGGCATCACCACCGCCGCCGAGCGCGCACCGAGGGTCGAGGCCATCTTCGCGGCTGCAGGGCTGCAACCGGTCCGGCTGCCCTGTGTTCGCACCGAGGCGGTCTCGGCTCGTGTGATCGACGAGGTGCGACGCAAAGCCGAGGGTGCCGACCTCGTCGTGCTCACCTCGGTGACGGCTCTGAACCTCCTCTGGGGTGAACGCGCCCCGACGGCTCCGGTCGCGGCCGTCGGCTCCGCAACCGCGGCAGCCGTCACGGAACGAGGCGGGCGGGTGTCGGTCGTGGGCAGCTCGACGGGCCTGGCCCTCGCAGCTGAACTCGACCCGTCCGGCCGGCGGGTCGTGTTCCCGCACGCGCAGGGGACGGACCCGGAGATGCTCCGCCTCTTGGCGACGAAGGTCGGTAGCCTCGACGCAGCACCCGTGTACCGGACCGTTCCGACCCCGCCGCTGGACGATCCGGTCGACGCCGTCGCCTTCGGTTCCCCATCGGCGGTGCGAGGATGGGTGTCGGCTCGTTCCCTGGCAAGGATCGTCGTGGGCGCCATCGGCCCGCGTACCGGCGGACAGGTCGAGAGCCTGGGCGGCTCGGTCGACGTCATGCCGGAGATCCCACGGTTCGAGCTGCTGGCAGAGGCCCTCTCCGTCCGATTGGAGGCACACGTATGAGTTTCCCGACCGTCCGTCCCCGGCGTCTCCGGCGCACCTCGAGACTTCGAGAGATGGTGGCAGAGACGTGGCTACATCCTGTCCGATTCGTGCTTCCCGTGTTCGTCGTGTCCGGAAGCGGAATCGAACGCCCCATTCGATCGATGCCAGGCCACGCACAACGCTCGGTCGACAAGATCGTGGACCTCGCACACGAGGCCGCCGAAGCAGGTGTGGGCGGCATGATGTTCTTCGGCATTCCCGACACCAAGGACGAACTCGGCTCGTCGGCATGGGACCCCCGAGGGCCCGTTCCGGAGGCTATCCAGGCGGTGAGCACGGCCATTCCCGACCTGGTCACGTGGGCGGACGTGTGCCTCTGCGAGTACACCAGCCATGGCCACTGCGGGCCACTGCGCGGCGACGAGGTCGACAACGACGCCGCCCTTCCCCTGCTCTCGAAAGCCGCGCTCGCCTACGCCGACGCCGGTGCGGACGTTGTCGCACCCTCCGACATGATGGACGGTCGGGTCGGGGCGATCCGGTCGGCACTCGACCAGGCGGGACACTCCGACATCGCCATCTGCTCGTACGCCGTCAAGTACGCCTCCGCCTTCTACGGCCCGTTCAGGGACGCGGCACATTCGGCCCCGGCATTCGGAGACCGGCGCTCGTACCAGATGGATCCGCGCAACGCGAGAGAGGCACGCCGGGAGGCTGCTCTCGACGTGGAAGAAGGAGCCGACATGGTGATGGTCAAGCCCGCCGGCCCATACCAGGACATCATCCACGACCTGCGAGACCGAATCGACCTTCCGCTGGCCGCGTATCAGGTGTCCGGCGAGTTCTCCATGATCGAGGCGGCAGCCGCCAACGGATGGCTCGACAGGGACAGGGTGATACTCGAATCGCTCGTCGGGATCGCCCGGGCGGGCGCAGACGTCATCCTCACCTACTTCGCGCTCGACGCCGCGCGGATGCTCAGGGAGCAATGATGAGCACGCTGTGGGATCGGGCCAGGGCAGTCATGCCGGGCGGCGTCAACTCGCCGGTGCGGGCATTCGGCGCCGTCGGCGGAACCCCCCCGTTCATCCTCGATGGAGACGGCGCTCGCATTCGGACGGCCGGCGGTGAACAACTGATCGACTTCATCGCGTCGTGGGGGGCATTGATCCTCGGCCATGCCCGGGCCGAAGTCGTTCGCGCCGTCCAGGATGCCGCAGCCGGCGGCACATCGTTCGGCGTTCCCACTCCTGCCGAGGTGGAACTCGCCGAACTGGTCGTCGACATGGTGCCGTCGGTCGAGATCGTCCGGATGGTCAACAGTGGAACGGAGGCGACGGCCTCGGCGATTCGACTCGCGAGGGCGGCGACGGGACGTTCCGTCATCGTGAAGTTCGAAGGTGGCTACCACGGCCACGCGGATCCGTTTCTGGTCAAGGCCGGCAGCGGCCTTGCGACCTTCGGTGCCCCCAGCAGCCCCGGTGTTCCTCCGGGCACCACCGCTGACACACGGGTCGCCCGCTACAACGACCTGGCGTCTGTGGAGGCGTTGCTGGACGACACCGTGGCGACGGTGATCGTCGAACCGGTTGCAGGCAACATGGGGTGCATCCCGCCTGTCCCCGGTTTCCTCGCAGGTCTCCGTTCCCTGTGTGATCGCCACGGTGCCCTGCTCATCTTCGATGAGGTCATGACCGGATTTCGCGTCGGGCCCACGTCTGCACAGGGTCTGTACGGGGTCACCCCGGACCTCACGACCCTCGGCAAGGTGATGGCCGGCGGCGCGCCCGCCGCCGCCTACGGAGGGCGGGAAGACCTGATGCGGATGATCGCCCCCGACGGCCCCGTCTATCAGGCGGGAACCCTTGCCGGGAACCCGCTGGCCACCGCGGCCGGTCTCGTCACCCTCCGATACCTCCGCGACCACCCCGAGCTGTACGAACGTTTCGACGAGGCCGGATCACGTATTGCGAACTGCATCGAAGCGGCCGCGAAGAGAGCGGGTATGAGCGCAACCGTGCACCATGTCGGCGGCATGATCGGCGTGTTCCTCGGCATCGAGCATGCGGACACGTGGGACGACGTCGTGGACATCGACACCGCACTCTTCAGCCGCTTCTTCCATGCGGCGCTGCGTCGCGGCGTTCTGATACCCCCGTCCGCGTTCGAGACGTGGTTCCTGATGGAGGCACATCTGGACGGTCCGCTCGACGAAGCGCTCGAGATCATCGAAGAAGCGATCGAGGAGGCGGGCGCGTGAGACTGCTCGACGCGTTGGCTCGCGAACCGCTCGATCGGCCTCCCGTGTGGTTCATGCGCCAGGCCGGCCGCTACCTCCCCGAGTATCGGGAGCTGCGAAGCCGGTTCGGCTTCCAGCAGGCGATCCACGATCCCGACATCGCCGCCGAGATCACGATGCAGCCGGTGCGCAGGTTCTCCCTGGATGCAGCCATCGTGTTCTCCGACATCATGACGCCGCTCGAAGGGATGGGCGTCGACGCGACATTCGATCCGGGGCCGAAACTTCGGCCGCACGGCATCGAGGAAGTCGCCGAGCTCGGGGAGTTCGAGGCAGGCGCAGTCGACTTCGTCGGTGAGGCGATCGCGCGAGTTCGAGCAGGTCTCGACGACGCCACCGCGATCATCGGGTTCGCGGGAGGTCCGGTGACGCTGCTCGCCTATCTGATCGAAGGTCAGGGCAGCAGGGACTTCCTCGGTATGCGAGCGGCCCTCGAGCGGAAACCCGAAGTGTCCGAGCGCGCTCTGACCGGTCTCGGAAGGGCCATGAATGTCTACCTTCGCATGCAGGTTTCCGCAGGGGCGCAAGTGATCCAGCTGTTCGACTCGTGGGCCGGAGTCCTGTCGCGAAGCCGCTTCGCCCGCTTCGCCGTCCCGGCGGCCAGACTGGCGCTCGCCGATCTGGGCGTGCCGACGATCTACTTCGCACCCCACGCGGCGCACAGCCTCGATCTGTTTCCCGGAGTCGGCGCCACCGGCTACGGCGTCGACTGGCGAGTCCCGATCGACGAAGCCTGGAACCTCGTCGGCTCCACCGCCGCGGTGCAGGGGAACCTCGACCCGGCCGTCCTGCTCACCGACCCCGCCACCGTCCGATTCTCGGTCGCCGAGATCCTGGAGGCCGTCGGTGGGCGACCGGGGCACGTGTTCAACCTGGGACACGGGATTCACCGTGCCACACCCGTCGAGAACGTCGCGGCGATGGTCGCGGCGGTTCGGGGAGCGGCATGAGTGTCTCGCTGACCCCGGATCTTCTGGCCCGGTACGACAAGCCCGGTCCCCGATACACGTCGTATCCGACGGCCGTGGAGTTCTCCACCGATTTCGGTGCCGCCGAGTACGGAGCGCATCTCGAGGCCGCCGCTCGAGATA
Source organism: bacterium BMS3Abin02 (assembly GCA_002897675.1). Classification (NCBI taxonomy): domain Bacteria; species bacterium BMS3Abin02. Next base: position 24,547 of record BDSU01000018.1, read on the forward strand.
CGACGGGGCCGCTGTCGCTCTACGTGCATTTGCCATTCTGCGAGGCCCGCTGTTCGTTCTGCGGGTGTCACGTCGTCGTCGCCCGGAGGAAATCCGTTGCCGATGCCTACCTCGGCAGGGTGCTCGATGAAGCAGGTGTCGTCGCGGAACGGCTCGGCGAACGGCGCCGATTGGTCCAGTACCAGTGGGGCGGCGGCACGCCCACCTACTACACGCCCGAGGACCTCGAGCGGCTGCACCGGGGCCTCCTCGATCGGTTCGAGCTGGATCCGGCGGCGGAGGTGGCTCTGGAGGTCGACCCGAGGGTGACGTCGAGAGCGCATCTGGAAGTCCTGCGCGGCCTCGGCTTCAACCGGATCTCGCTTGGTGTCCAGGACCTCGACCCGCGGGTGCAGGACATGATCGGGCGTCACCAGACGTGGGAGCAGACGCAAAGCCTCCATGTGTCGGCGCGGGAACTCGGGTACGAGTCCATCAACATAGACCTCATCTACGGTCTGCCCGGCCAGACGGAGGCGACCTACTCCGAGACCTTGGAGAGGGTCCTCGAACTGCGGCCCGACCGGCTCGCCGTGTACTCGTTCGCGTACGTCCCGTGGGTGAGGCCGAACCAGAAACGGATCGACCCCGCATCACTTCCCGACAGGGACCTCAAGTTTGCGTTGCTGTCCCTGGTCTCGGATCGCCTGGTCGGTGGCGGCTATCAGGCCATCGGCATGGACCACTTCGCGTTGCCCGACGACGAGCTGGCCGTGGCGCAGCGAGAAGGGACACTGTCGCGCAACTTCATGGGGTACACGACCAAACGTGGCACCGAGATGGTGGCGCTCGGCTCCTCGGGGATCTCCGACGTCGCCGGAGCGTACGCGCAGAATCACAAGCGGCTCGCCTCCTACTACGAGGCGATCGACAACGGTGTGCTCCCGATCGAGCGAGGTACCGTCCTGACCGAGGACGATCGAATCCGTCGCCACGTGATCACGGAGCTGATGTGCAACTACGTCATCCGGGCCGACGACGTCGAACAGCGATTCGACATCGACTTCGAAACCTATTTCGCATCCGAGCTCGCCGCCCTCGCGGCTCGGGACGGGCTCGTCGACCAGGGGATGGTGACTCTTTCGGCGGCAGGCGTGCGGGCCACCGAACTCGGATCCGTGTTCATTCGCAACGTGGCCATGACGTTCGACGCGTACCTGGACGAGAGTTCCGAGCGCCCCGTGTTCTCGAGGACCGTGTGATGGTCGGTGTCGTGCTCGCCCAGATGGGAGGGCCGCGGGATCAGGCTGCGGTGGAGCCGTTCATCCGTGCCATCTTCGAAGACCCCGACCTCGTGCCGATACCCGGCGGGCCCGCGACGAGCAAGGTGTTCGGATGGCTGGTGGCCAAGATCAGAGGCCCGTTCGTCCGGAAGAACTACCGGCTCATCGGCGGTGGGTCACCCATTCTCGAGATCACCCGTCATCAGGCGAGATCTCTCGAAAGTGTCATCGGCGAGCGGGACGTCGACGTGGCCGTCGCCATGCGGTACACACGTCCCGACACGTACGACGCCGTGCGCGAACTCGTTCGATCCGGCGTCGACCGCCTCGTCCTCCTGCCCCTCTATCCCCAGTACTCGACGGCTACGACCGGCTCGTCCGAATCCGAACTTCGCCGGGTGATGACGGAGCTTGGCGTCGACCTTCCCCTGGAGGTCATACGGACCTGGTACGACCATCCCGCATATCTCGATGTCCAGGCCGCACTGGTGTCGGAGGCGATCGAGCGACTTCCCGAGAGCGACCGGGATGGCGTCACCGTGCTGTTCTCGGCACACGGGCTTCCACAACGGGTTGCCGATCGAGGCGACCCGTATCCGGAGGAGACGGCGGCGACCGTGGCCGGTGTCGTGCAACGCCTCGCCTACCGGATCGACGCGAGGATCGGCTACCAGTCCCGTACCCGTCCGGTTCGCTGGATCGGACCGGGAACCGACGAGGTCCTTCGTGATCTCGCCGCCGAAGGGATCACCACCGTTGTCGTCGTGCCGATCTCGTTCGTGTCCGACCACTTCGAGACGCTCTACGAGACCGACATCCTGTTCCGGGACACCGCGAAGAAAGAGGGGATTCGCCGGTACATCCGTGCAGACGTCATGAACGACCGGCCCGAAGTGGGGCCGATGCTCGCAAGCATTCTGGAGGATTCGCTGTGAAGAACGTCATTGTCGTCGGCGGCGGCCTGGGAGGGCTGTTCACCGCCGTGGAACTGCGTCGCCGGGGCATGAACGTCACCGTGCTGGAGGCGGCGTCCGAGCCGGGCGGTGTCGCCCGCACCGTCATCGAGGACGGGTTCGTCCTGGAACCGGCGGCGAGTTCGGTGCTGCTCCCCAACGCCGATCTCTCCCCGATCCTCGAAACCGCCGGAGTCGAGATGGTCCCGGCGGCGGAAGCCGCAAAGACACGCTACGTCTACACGCGGGGAAAACTGATCGAGATCCCAGAATCTCCGGCGATCCTGCTCTCTCCGCTGGTTTCGTGGAAAGCGAAGCTGCGCGCCGTTCGCGAGCCGTGGATCAAGACCCCGCCGCCGGACGGCGACGAATCGATGCACGCCTTCTTCGCACGGAGGTTCGGTCCGGAACTCGGTGCCCTCGCCTCGACGCTGATGGCCCACGGCGTCTTTGCCGGAGATCCGAGCCGGCTTTCGATGCGTGGCGCATTTCCGAAGATGGTCGCACTCGAGGACGAGGCCGGCAGCATGATCAAAGGCGGCATCGCCCGGATGAGGCAGCGTCCCAAAGGGCGTCCGAGGGCGAGCGTGCACGTCGCTGCCGAAGGGATGGCCGGTGTGGCGCGGACGCTCGCGGCGCACCTCGGGGAAACGTACCGATCCGAGTGGCCGGTCACATCGATCGAGCCGGACGATGGGGGCTGGATCGTTCGCGGTCCCGGTGAGGAACGGGCCGACGACGTCGTCGTCGCGATACCCCCGCATGCTGCGACACGCATCCTCCCGTCGGACGTCTCCGGCATCGTTGCCGAGGGAACGACGGCACCGGTCGTCGTCGTGTGGATCGGGGGTCGGACCGCAGATCTGCCGATTCCATCGGGTTTCGGTGTGCTCGTGGGCCCGGACGCCGACGTGCACGCTCTGGGAATCCTGTTCGAGTCCCGCTACGCCCCAGGTCGGGCGCCCTCACTGCACACTCTCGCCAAAGGTATCTACGGGGGTGCCGCAGATCCGGCAGTGATGGAGCGCTCCGACGAGGAACTCGTTGCGTTGTTCGTCGAGGAGACCGGTCGGGTGTGCGGCGTCGAGATGAAACCGTCGTGGAGCAGGGTGATCCGTCAGGAGCCGGGCATTCCGCAATACGACGTGGGTCATGTTGCATGGCTCGACAAACTGGATACGGCGCTGTCGGGTCTGCCGGGACTCCACGTCGCCGGGTGGGGATACCGGGGGATCGGGCTGTCCGGGCTCGCGGCGGACGCCGTACGGCTCGGCGCGGTGCTGTCAAGGGAGTGACCAGACGTTTGCTGCGAAGGTGATCGCCTTCGCCGACCCAGGTCGACGATCGGTTCATCAACCGTCGGCCCGGTGGCGGCCGGCAGGGCTGCGTGGCGGCGTTCGCGGTCGGATGCAACAATGCGTCGATGGAGACAGGCGAGGAAGCATCGGGGGAGGATCGGACGGAATCGCTTCGAGATGCCGTCCCCGCATCTCGGCTGCATGTCTTGCGGACGGCCCTTGGTGGGGCATTGCAGGATCCTGTGATCGTCATCCTGATCCTCGCCGGGATCTTCGACGGACTTTCCGGTAGTCCCGTTCATGCCATTCTGCTCATCGGTGTCGGCCTGCTGCTCGCCCGGACTTCCACCGAAGGGCCGGCGATCCAGGGTCCCGGCTCTCAGGTCGGCGATGTCGGCGGGCGAGATGGCAGATACGTGGGAGTGCGGAAGGCTCTGGCCGAACCTGCCCACGTCTCGGAGCGCAATGCCGTCGGACTGGTCGTGGTCGTCCTCTATGCGGCGATCGTCGGAGGTTTTGAGCGCTACTCGTGGCCGGCAACGCTCGCGGTCGTCGTGCCGGGGCTTCTGGGCCTGGTGCTCGTGTGGCGGGAATCCGTCGTGCCGGGGCCGGAGCCCGCGCCGATCAGCCGTCGGGGCGCAAGGGCGTGGGGAACCGTGTTCGTCGCTCTGGGGCTGTGGGAGCTCACCAACCTGCTCCTTCAGCCTTCTCTCGAGGTCGGTTCCCATGCGCATCCGACGTTGAGTGTTCTCATGGACCCGATTCTCTCCTTGCACGTCGGTCGCTCCATCTCGTTGTTCTTGTGGTTGGCGTTCGGCTGGTACCTGGTGAGACGATGAGTAGTCATGACGTCACCGTCGCGATCTATGCGCTTATCGCGCTCGTCGGTGTGGCGGTGCAGTTGATGAGCCTTCGCGAGGGGTCCGACATCCCGTCGTTGGGACAGGTGCTCACCAGGATCATGCACAGCCGGTCGGGTCGCATCGGTGTCATGGCGGGCTGGATGTGGCTCGGTTTGCACTACTTCGCTCGTTGAGCCCTCCTGAACTGCTTTCTCGTCAATGCTGGCGTCGCTATGCGACGCCAGCATTGACGAGAAAGGAAAAAGCGCCCCCGGCAGGATTCGAACCTGCGCACCCGGCTCCGGAGGCCGGCGCTCTATCCCCTGAGCTACGAGGGCGGGGCCGTCATGTTACCGTCCGCCAGGCGCGAGGACGCCGGACGCTCACCCCACGTCGAGTCGCAGCAGATCCGCATAGGTCTCTCGTCGCACGACGAGGCGGGCATCACCATCGCGACAGAAGACGACGGCCGGCCGGCGGACCTTGTTGTAGTTGGAACCCATCGAGTGCCCGTACGCTCCCGTGACGGGAGTGGCGAGGATGTCGTCGACGTGCAAGTCCTCGGGAACCCACCCTTCGGCGACCAGCACGTCGCCCGATTCACAGTGTTTGCCGACAACCCTGATCGCACGGGTGCGAGGGCTGTCGACCGCGCGAGGCAGGAAGGTCTCGTAGCCGCTGCCGTAGAGGACCGGACGCGGATTGTCGCTCATCCCACCGTCGACCGCCACGTAGGTGCGGACACCGGGGATCTCCTTCACCGTCCCGACCGTGTAGAGCGTGATCGCGGCCGTGGCCACGATCGATCGGCCCGGCTCCGTCGACAAACGTGCGTCGACACCTTCTGACTGCAGCACCTCCTCGAGCGCCAACGCCCACTCGGTGATCGTTGGTGCGTTCTCGCCCTCGACGTACGGTATCCCGAGCCCACCACCCAGGGAGAGTTCAGGAAGCCGGTATGGCGCGGCGAGCCGCGCGACCACACGAGCAGCCTGGGCGAATGCGTCGAGGGAGAACACCTGGCTGCCGATGTGCGCATGGAGGCCGACGAGATGCATGCTCTCGGACGCGGCGGCTCGCCGAATTGCAGTGTCGGCCGTGCCCGTGGAAGCGGTGAATCCGAACTTCGTGTCGTCCCGGCCGGTCTGCACGAACTCGTGGGTATGCGCCTCGACACCCGGCGTGACGCGAATCAGCACTTCGGGAACGGGGAGCCCTCGCCGGTGGAGCGCATCGATGCGGCCCATCTCGTCGAAGTTGTCGACGACGAGGCGTCCAACGCCCGTGCTCAAGGCCATTTCGAGCTCTTCGGGCGACTTGTTGTTGCCGTGCATGACCACGCGCCCCGCGGGTACGCCGGCAGCGAGGACGATGGTCAGTTCCCCTCCGGTGGCGACATCGAGCCACATTCCCTCTTCGTGGGCCAAACGAGCCATCGCGGTGCACAAGAATGCCTTCGTTGCGTACGTGACACCGTCACCGAACGCAGCGACGGCTTCGCGACAACGGCTTCTGATGTGGTCCTCGTCGTAGACGAACAGCGGCGTTTCGAAGTCTCGAGCCAGATCGAGTGTGTCGCACCCGGCGATTCGAAGACGCCCGTCGACCACACCGGCGTGATCGGGAAGCAGCAAATCGGGGAGGGGACCGGGCATCGTGGCGCGAGCGTACCGGAGTGTCGCGCCATTTGCCCCGATGGAGCGGAGCCTCGGTGGCTACCATCGCCGATCATGGAGCTGCAATGGCCGTAGGGATCGGCATTCTCGGAGGTGGGATCGTGGGAGGCGCGCTGCTGCAGCGTCTCATCGAGGATCGTGACGCGCTGACCGCCCGCACGGGACTCGAACTCCAGGTCCGCAGAGTGGCGATCCGCTCACCGGAAAAGACGCGTGTGTTCCCGATCCCCGACGCTCTCATCACGACGAGCCCCCGGGTGGTGATCGACGATCCGGAGGTGCAACTCGTCGTCGAGGTGATGGGCGGTTTGGAGCCGGCCGGCGAACTCGTTCTCGCCGCACTCCGGGCCGGCAAGCCCGTCGTCACGGCCAACAAGGAACTGGTCGCCGCAAGGGGTGTGGAGCTGCTGGAGGAAGCGGCGCGTGCCGGCGTGTCGCTGCTCTTCGAGGCGTCGGTCGGTGGGGGCATCCCGATCATCCGCCCGCTCACCGAGACGCTTGCCGGTGAGTCGCTGACGCGTGTGATGGGAATCGTCAACGGGACGACGAACTATCTGCTGACGCGCATGACCGAAGATGGTGCTTCGTTCGAAGAGGCGCTGGAAGAGGCACAAGCCCGAGGCTTTGCAGAGTCCGATCCGACCGCGGACATCTCGGGAGCCGATGCGGTGGCGAAGGCTGCGATCCTTGCGAGCCTTGCCTTCGGGACCGTCGTGAGCACCGATCAGGTGTACCGGGAGGGAATCGAGAACGTGCAGATAGCGGACGTCGGCTTCGCGGCCGATCTCGGCTACGTCCTGAAACTCCTCGCCATCGCCGACAAGGACGAGGACGGCATCACGGTTCGGGTCCATCCGACGCTCGTTCCCAGAGCTCATCCGCTGGCGTCGGTCAGGGGTGTCGCCAACGCCGTGTTCGTGGAAGGTCCGGAGGTGGGCGAGTTGCTGTTCTCCGGTCCCGGTGCGGGAGGCGGCCCGACGGCGACGGCCGTGCTCGGCGACATCATCGACGCAGCTCGCGAGCTTCTCGCAGGGCCGCGAGCCACCCCTCGTGTCCGTTTCGGCCCTGGACACGTCCGTCCTTTCGAGGAGGCGACGACCAAGTGGTACATCCGCCTCCACGTTCTCGACGCCCCCGGCGTGCTTGCCAACATTGCAGGAGCGTTCGGGAAGGCGGACGTCAGCATCAAGTCGGTCTGGCAGGAAGGGCGTGGCGACGAGGCGACACTGCTGCTGATCACTCACGATGCCCGCGAGGCACACTTGCGCGCCGCAGTCGCGTCGCTGGAAGACCTCGACGAGGTTCGGGAGGTGGCCGCATCGATACGGGTGCAGAGCGACGAACCATGAGGTATGTGTCGACCCGCGGTGGGGTCGTCGAGGCATCCTTCGAAGACGTGCTGCTCAGCGGGCTTGCAGCCGACGGCGGCCTTTTCGTTCCGGAGACGTGGCCGGAACTCGACGCTACGGATCTTCGCGACCTCGGTCGGCTTTCCTATCCGGACCTCGTGGCCGCGGTCGCTGCGATGTTCGGTGCAGGGGAGCCGGGCGAGCTGTCGGCGCTTGCCGGCGCTGCGTACGCAGGGTTCGATCGCCTCGTGCCGATCACCGAACTTGGTGACGAACGGTACCTGCTCGAGCTGTTCTGGGGACCCACCTTTGCGTTCAAGGACTACGCCCTCCAGTGGCTCGGACGGCTCCTCGATCGGGCGCTCGAGACGCGAGGTGAGCACTATGTGGTGCTCGGGGCAACGTCCGGTGACACGGGCTCTGCTGCGATCGCGGCCGTGGCAGGCCGTCCCGCGCTCGACGTCGTCATTCTCCATCCCCGTGGGAGAGTCTCCGACGTGCAGCGACGACAGATGACGACGGTCGCCGCCGAGAACGTGCACAACGTCGCGATCGGTGGGACGTTCGACGATTGTCAGCGCATCGTCAAAGAGCTGCTCATCAGGTTGGACGGTCCCGTCTCGTCGGTGAACTCGATCAACTGGGCGCGGGTGATGGGCCAGATCCCGTACTACCTGTGGGCGGTGAACGCCGTCGATGCCGACGAGGTCGACGTCGCCGTACCGACCGGGAACTTCGGCAACGTCTACTCCGCCTGGGTCGCGAAGCGGATGGGGGTTCCGATTCGCAGATTGATCGTCGGGACGAATGTGAACCGCAGCGTCGTACGCTTTGTCGACGACGGATCCATCGTCCCGAGTGAGGTGATTCCGACGGTCGCCCCCGCAATGGACATTCAGATCCCGTCGAATCTCGAGCGTCTGGTCTACGAGCTCCTCGGCCGTGACGGATCTCGCGTCGCCGATGCGATGGCCGGCGCGGGAATCCCCGGTCTCGGTCACACACCCTTCGAAGGGCACTGGTTCACCGACGACCAGATCGTGGATGTCATCGGTTCGGTCTTTCGCAGGTGGGGCAGACAGATCGACCCCCACACCGCCGTTGCCGTCGCCGCCTCGGACGCAGAGGTTCGCGATGTTCCGGTCATCGTGGTGGGTACCGCCCACCCGGCGAAGTTCCCGGAGGTTGTCGAAGCGGCGATCGGGAGAAGGCCGGACACGCCGTCCCGGATCGCCGACCTTGCCGACCGCGACGAGCACTTTGTGGTCCTTCCTGCGAGCTCGCGGGCCGTGGAGGAATTCATCGGGGGCTTCTGTACTTGGAAGATCGGCGAATCCACCGTAGAATGACTTCATACCCCCTGCGCATCGATCGTTGATCGCGTCGGGTTCCCAAGCCTCCGATGATGTTCCTTCGTGCCTTGAGAGGCGGGAGACATCGAGAGAGCATGTCGCCGAGCCTCCAGTGACGGCTTCCCGACTGAAAGGATGACATGACCACCAGAGCGGAACTCCAGGAGAAATCCGTGAAGGACCTCCGTACCATCGCCGCCGCGGTGGGTATCGAGACCGATGGTCTACAGAAAGCCAAACTCATCGATCGCATTCTGAATGCCGACGGGGTCGCGGTGAGTACCGAACCGGCTCCCATCGACCTTCCTGCGGCGATGCCTGTCGAAGCGCCCGAGCCGGTCGGCGACGGTGAGCCCGCGGCCACAGTCGAAGGTGAATCGACCAATGATGAGGCCGGCCGTGGCCAGGACTCGACCCCCGGCGGTGACGAATCGCGTCGCTCCGACGACGGTGGTTCCCAGCGTGAGCAGCATCAGGGCGACACGCAGCGCCAGGGCGACACGCAGCGCCAGGGCGACGAGCAGCGCCAGGGCGACGAGCAGCGCCAGGGCGACGAGCAGCGCAACAGGCGGCGGCGTCGCCGCTCGTCCGGCGGCGGCCAGCCCCAGGTGCCCGAAGGGGAACTCGAACAGCGTGAGGGCATCCTCGACATTCTTCCCGAGGGATACGGGTTCCTCAGAGTCACGGGCTACCTTCCCGGCGACTTGGACGTCTACGTCTCCGCCAGCCAGATCCGCAAGTTCGGACTGCGCAAAGGCGACCAGGTGAGCGGACCGATCCGTCCACCCCGATCACAGGAGAAGTTCCCCGCATTGACGCGGATCCTCGGCGTGAACGGGATGACGGCCGAGGAAGCCCGGCAACGGCCGAAGTTCTCCAAGCTCACACCTTTGTTCCCGGACATCAGACTTCGACTCGAAGTGGAAAGTATGCCGAACCACAGCCTGGCGCGAATCATCGACCTGATCGCTCCGATAGGCAAAGGACAGCGAGGGATGATCGTGTCCCCGTCGAAGGCCGGCAAGACCACCGTGTTGAAGGAGATCGCGCACTCGATCGCGGTCAACAACCCCGAGTGCCACGTGATGGTCGTGCTCGTCGACGAACGGCCCGAAGAGGTCACCGATATGCAGCGTTCCGTCAAGGGTGAAGTCGTGTATTCGACATTCGACCGTCCGGCCGAGGAACACACCCAGGTCTCCGACCTCGCGCTGGAACGGGCGAAGCGGCTCGTGGAGATGGGGACCGACGTGGTCATCCTCCTCGACTCGATCACCCGACTGGCCCGAGCCCACAACCTCGCCACACCGGCGAGCGGGCGGATCCTCTCCGGTGGCGTGGACTCGACGGCTCTGTATCCACCGAAGCGGTTCTTCGGAGCCGCCCGCAACATCGAAGAGGGCGGCAGCCTGACGATCATGGCCACCGCACTCGTCGAAACGGGTTCTCGCATGGACGAGGTGATCTTCGAAGAGTTCAAAGGCACCGGCAACATGGAGCTTCGGCTCGATCGCGGCCTCGCGGATCGCCGGATCTATCCTGCCGTCGACATCTCGCAGTCGGGAACACGCAAAGAGGAGTTGTTGTTCGACCGACAGGAGCTTCTGCAGGTGTGGAAGCTGCGCAGGGTGCTGCTGGCGCTCGAGCCGGGAGCGGCACTCGAGTTGTTGATCGACCGATTGAAGACTACGAAGTCCAACACAGATTTCCTGGCCGAGGTGGCCAGGTCTACCTAAGAGGAGACGTTGTGAAGGCAGGTATCCATCCCAAGTACGTGGAGGCGACGGTGACGTGTTCGTGTGGGAACACGTTCAAGACCCGTTCCACGAAGCCGGAGCTGCACGTCGACCTCTGCAACGAGTGCCATCCGTTCTTCACGGGGCGCCAGAAGCTCGTGGATACGGGCGGCAGGGTGGAGCGTTTCCAGAAACGCTACGGCCGCAAGAGCTTCACGCACACCGACGAGGAAACATCAGACCAGTAGGTCCATCCCGGAGGTGAACAAGTGAGCCGTACTCCTGGCGCGACCGTTGGCGGTCAGGCAGTCATCGAAGGGGTCATGATGCGAGCCCCGAATTCCTGGGCGATCGCGGTACGAGTCCCGTCCGGCGAGATCGAGACGGTGAAACACGACCTTCCGAGGCTGTCGTCGCGTTCGCGCGCTGCGCGAATCCTCTTCGTGCGCGGAGTCATGGTGCTGTACGAATCACTCGTGCTCGGATTCAAGGCGCTCTCATGGTCCGCACAGAAGGCCGTTCCCGAGGAAGAGGAGGAGTTCACGAAACTGCAGCTCGTGGGGACGATCGCGTTCTCGGTCGCCGCCGTCCTGTTGATCTTCGTTCTTGCTCCACTCGGTGTGGCCAAGCTTCTCGCCCCGTACATCGGCGGGTCGTCGTTCTCGTTCAACCTCATCGACGGTATCGTGCGTGGACTGCTCTTCGTCGGCTACATCTGGGGGATCGGGCGGTCGAAGGAGATCCGTCGGGTGTTCGAATACCACGGTGCCGAGCACCAGACGATCCACGCCTACGAGGCGGGAGAACCCCTCACCGTCGACCACATCCAGAAACACTCCCCCGAGCATCCACGTTGTGGTACGAACTTCCTGCTGATCGTCGTGTTCATCTCCTTGGTCGTGTTCACTCTTCTTGGCCGGCCGGGTTGGGTCCAGCTCATCCTCTCCAGGATCGTGTTGATCCCGGTGATCGCCGGCTTCGCCTATGAGGTCCTCAAGTTCTCCGGTCTTCATGGTGGCGATCGCCTCGGCCGCGTTCTCGCTGCTCCAGGTCTGTGGCTTCAGAAGCTCACGACCGACCATCCCGCAGATGATCAGGTGGAGGTCGCGGTCGCCGCCCTCCTCGCTGCGCTCGAACCAGAAGAAGTCGAGGAAGTGAAAGCGCGAGGGCCCGTCTGCCCTGCAGCGCTTCGTGCCCTGGCAAACTGAGATGGATCAGCGACTCGTCGAGCGGCTGGAAGAGATCGAAGAAGCATTCGCTCGAGTCGAGGTGGAACTCGCCGAGCCGGGAGCGACTTCCGATCGAAACCGCTACACAGGCCTGGCCAGGCGCCACGCCGAGCTTCGCCGTATCGTCGAGCAGTACGGCGCCTACAAGGCAGCCGCCACCGATGCGGAAGAGGCCGAGGATCTGGCTCGACAGGAATCCGATCCAGAGATCGCACAGGAGTTTCGAGACCTCGCGGCCGAACTGCGCAGCGACATGGAACGACTCGAACGCGACCTCCATCTCGCTCTCGTCCCGACCGATCCGAACGACGACAAGGACGTGATCGTGGAAGTCCGGTCCGCAGCCGGTGGCGACGAGGCCGCGATCTGGGCGGGCGACCTTCAGCACATGTACCAGGCGTATGCGGAGGCGCAAGGGTTCACGACCGAGGTCCTGGAGGCCTCACCGTCGGAGGCCGGCGGCTTCAAGGAAGTGATCTTCTCCGTCAAAGGCAAAGGCGCGTATTCGAAGCTCAAGTACGAGGCCGGCGTTCACCGCGTACAGCGGGTACCGCAGACCGAGTCGCAGGGGCGAGTGCATACCTCCACCGCGACCGTCGCGGTGCTGCCCGAAGCCAAAGAGGTCGAGATCCAGATCGATCCCGCCGACGTGCGAGTCGATGTGTACCGATCGAGCGGCCCCGGTGGCCAGTCGGTGAACACGACAGACTCTGCGGTCCGGCTGACCCATCTGCCGACCGGCCTGGTCGTGAGCTGTCAGGACGAGAAATCCCAGCTTCAGAACAAGGACAAGGCGTTTCGGATCTTGCGGGCCCGTCTCTATCAACGGCAACTCGAGGAGCAACAGTCCGAAATCGCGGGGGAGCGGCGGGCACAGGTCGGTACCGGTGGCCGGTCCGAGAAGATCCGCACGTACAACTACAAGGACAACCGGGTCACGGATCACCGCATCAAGTTGACCGTCAAGCGCCTGCCCCAGGTGCTCGAAGGCGACCTGGGAGAGTTCATCGATGCGTTGACCGCGGATGAGCAGGCTCGTCGCCTGACCGAAGGCGAATGAGTCTCCGGTTTCGGTGGCCGCGCAGTCGCTCCGCTGTCCGGCAGCGCCTGGGGATCGCGGTATCGAATGCCGAGCACAGAACACCAGATGCAGCGAGCGAAGCGAGCCCGACTGATGACCGATGACTCCCTCCTGCGTGACTCCGGTCTTGCACTCCACGAGGCGGAACGTCTTCTGATGGCCGTCACGGGCCGGTCCCGGTCGGGTCTCTACACCGGTGGCGCGCCCACGGCGGGGGAGCGGGCACGATTCGCCCTCCTGGTCGCGCGTCGCAGAGCGGGCGAACCCCTCCAGTACCTCGAAGGAATCATTCCGTTCGGCCCGGTGGACCTGCGTGTGGACGGCCGTGCTCTGATTCCCCGTCCGGAAACCGAGTATCTCTGGGAGCAGGCCGCCCAGGCCATCGACGGTGCGGGACCCGGCACACGAATCGTCGATCTGTGCACCGGCTCGGGGGCGCTCGCCGTGGCCCTCCAGAAGGCTTTCCCGGAGGCTCGCGTCACGGCCACCGACCTGTCGGAGGAGGCGCTCGCACTCGCCGCCGAGAACGCTGCGATGAATGACGTCACCGTCGACTTCTATCAGGGGGATCTGTTCGCAGCACTCCCGGCTGCCATGAAGGGTCGCATCGATCTCCTCGTGACGAACCCGCCGTACGTGTCGGAGGCCGAGTATCGGGCGCTCCCCGACGAGATCCGTTCGTACGAGCCGCGCGCCGCGCTGGTCGCGGGCCCGGATGGCGACGAGATCCTGGAACGCATCGCCGCCGAGGTGCACGGGTGGCTGGCCGAGGGCGGTTGGCTCTTTTGCGAGATCGGTGAGACGCAGGGTGAGCGGGCCTTGGAGCTGTTCGGCGGTCGGCTGTTCTGCGAGGTCCGTGACGATCTGTCCGGACGGCCCAGGATCCTCGTCACCCGCCAGGGCCACCTAGAAACCCCGAACCCAGGGCTCAGGGGTGCGCATAGCGCATCTACGAGCCCAGGGTTCAGTGGTACCTCGTGAGGATTGATGGCTATTTGGGCAGGATGTACGTTCCTGTCGCGTGGGCGACCAGCACTCCGTCGGTGTCGAGGACCATCCGCACCTCCCCGTAGGCACGCCGACCGGTCACCTCGAGCAACGCGGCCGTAGCCGTGACACCGCTGTCGACGGCAGGGCGGAGGAAGTGTGTGGCCAGCTCGGACGTGACGGCCATCGGCTCGATGCGGCCGAGATGTCCGAAGACGGCGCAGTACAGGGCAGTGTCCGCCATCGCCATGAGCAGCGGTCCCGAGATGTAATTTCCGGGACGCAGCCAACGCGGACCGTACTCCCAGTGCACAACCGCACCGTTGGCGTCGACTTCGGTGCAGGTGATCTCCATGTCGGCTGCCGACGGCATCGATTGCCGAAGGAACTCGTTGATCGTTTCTCGGTTCATGGGCGGAAACTAACCCGTTCTCGTGACGGTTGGACCGGAAAGTCTCCGTGAAGCGCCACGAGAAGGGGTGGATCGACCGCCGGTGTGGTGAAATGGGGCCCGTGGACGACATGACGATCGGTATCTTCGATTCGGGGGTCGGGGGACTGTCGGTGTTGTGGGAGCTCGAACACCTCGTTCCGGGACACCCGATCATCTACCTGGCGGATCAGGCGTGGGCGCCGTACGGCGAACGCAGCCTCGACGACGTGCGCGGGCGCGCCGAAACGGTGACCCGGATGCTTCTGGAAAGGGGCGCCGGCCTGATCGTCGTCGCCTGCAACAGTGCCTCCGCCGCCGCCCTGCACACACTGCGGCGTCGATTCCCGGACGTTCCCTTCGTGGGCATGGAACCGGCCGTCAAACCTGCGGCGGAGCGGACGGCGCGGGGAGTCATCGGCGTCTTGGCCACCAATGCGACGTTCCAGGGTGCGTTGTACGCCTCTGTGGTGGACCGCCACGCGGCAGGGGTCTCCGTCGTCGATCAGGCCTGTCCGGGGCTCGCAACGGCGGTCGAAAGAGGAGAGTCCGCGACAGTACACGCCATGCTCGAGACATACCTCGCCCCGCTGCTCGCCGCCGGCATCGACACGCTCGTCCTCGGGTGCACCCACTATTCGTTGCTGACCCCCGCGATCGAGGCGATCGTCGGCGGGAAGGTCGCCGTCATCGACCCCGCTCCCGCGGTGGCCCGTCAGACGGCGCACATGCTCGGCGGGTCCGTCTGCTCCGGCGCCCGGACGGAGTATCTGACAACGGGGGACGTCGATCGGTTTGCCCGCCGGATCCTCGAGTTGGGCGGCGAGGAAACAGAGGAAGTGCAGGTCGGTTTCGCAGGCGAGCCGGTGTGTGAATCCGGAGGTGTGACGTGGGGATGATCGAAGATGCCGTGGAAGCCATCCGGGACGGATTGATCGTCGGCGTTCCCACGGACACGGTGTACGGCGTCGCCGCCGATCCCACGAGCGTCGCGGCGCTCGAGCGTCTCGCGCTGCTCAAGGGCCGAGCCGGCGGTCACCCGTTCCCCGTCCTCGTCACTTCTCTGCACCAGGCGGCGGACCTCGTGGAGTTCTCCGCTGCGGCGACCCGGCTGGGAACGGAGCACTGGCCGGGACCGCTGACCCTCGTCCTCCCGGCACGACGTGACCTTCCCGTGGCGCACGGCGGCACGATCGGTGTGCGGGTACCCGATCATCCTGCCGCCCTCTGGCTGCTCGAGGTCGCCGGGCCTCTCGCGGTCACGAGTGCGAATCGCAGCGGTGAACCGGCCGCCCGCGACGATTGGGAGGCGAAGGCCATTTTCGGCGACGAGGTGGCGGTCTACCTGGGCGGCATCAGTCTGGGAGGGACCCCGTCGACGGTCGTCGACTGCACGGTCGATCCTCCGGTGCTCCTGCGGGCCGGTCCGATCGGTTGACGTTTCGGCGCGTCTAGCCTGGTGCGAACCAAGAAACCGAGGTTCCCATGACTGATTCGCGTCCTATCGAGATGTCCGATCCGGAGGTCGCCGCGCTCATCAAGGCCGACGTCGTCCGCCAGGATTCGCACATCCATCTCATCGCTTCGGAGAACTTCGCCTCGCGTGCCGTCATGGAGGCGTCGGGATCGGTGTTCACCAACAAGTACGCGGAGGGGTATCCCCGGCGGCGCTATTACGAGGGCTGTCAGGTCGTCGACGAGGTCGAGGATCTGGCGAGGCAGCGGGCGGTGGACCTCTTCGGGGCGGAACATGCCAATGTCCAGCCGCATTCCGGCTCGCAAGCGAACATGGCGGCGTATTTCGCAACGATCAAGCCGGACGACACGGTCCTCGGGATGCGCCTCGACCAGGGCGGACATCTCACCCATGGCTCGCCGGTGAGTTTCTCCGGTCACCTCTACAACTTCGTTGCCTACGGGGTGGATCCGGAGACCGAGATCATCGACATGGACGAGGTTCGGCGTCTCGCGTTCGAACACCGGCCCAAGATGGTGCTCGCAGGCTATTCGGCCTACTCCAGGCGTCTGGACTATGAGGCGTTCCGAGAGATCGCCGACGAGATAGGAGCCGTGTTCGTCGTCGACGCCGCCCATTTCATCGGTCTCGTCGCCGGTGGCGCATATCCGAATCCGGTCCCGCACGCCGACATCGTCACGGCGACGACCCACAAGGCTCTGCGGGGTCCCAGGGGCGGCCTCATCCTCTGCAAAGAGGAGTTCGCCAAGCCGATCGACAAGGCCGTGTTCCCTACGGCGCAGGGCGGAGCACTGTTCAATCAGATCGCCGCCAAGGCGGTCTGCTTCCGGGAGGCATCCACGCCGGCCTACGGAGAGTACGCCCACCAGGTCGTGCGCAACGCCCGGGCCATGGCGGAGCGCTTGACTTCGCTCGGTCTCCGCGTCGTGAGCGGCGCGACCGAGAACCACA
The DNA here is from genome assembly GCA_002897675.1 of bacterium BMS3Abin02. Classification (NCBI taxonomy): domain Bacteria; species bacterium BMS3Abin02. The sequence continues at coordinate 41,170 of BDSU01000018.1, forward strand.
TGTTCCTGGTCGACGTGCGCAGCATCGACGACGAACTCACCGGCAAGGAAGCCGCAACCCTCCTCGACGACCTCGGGATCACGTTGAATCGCAATGCGATCCCGTTCGACCCGCGCTCGCCGTTCATCACGAGTGGAATCCGCATCGGGACCCCGTCGGTGACGACGCAAGGTATGAAGGAGGCCGAGGTCGAGCACGTCGCGGAGCTGATCGCCCGAGCGCTTCGCGAACGTCACGACGACGTCGCACTCAAGGAAGTGAAGGGCGAAGCCGGCGAGCTGGCCTCCTGCTTCCCTCCCTACGAGGCGCAGTTTCCCGGACACGTGTGATCGGCAGCCGGAACGTGGTGGTTCGCGCGGCGGGGGAGAAGCTGCACCGGCGACAGGCTAGAGTCTGGTTCGCGCAGCGTGACTGCCCGTTGGTGACCATTCGCGGTACCAGGTACGCGGCACCGAGTACCGCCGGGCGGAGTCAGGCGCACTGATTTGCAAACCGACCGGGGATCGATAACGATGCCGCCGAACTACAGCGCGGGCAAGGGGATCGCCGAGGCAGCCGATATCTCGAGCAGGTTCTTCGCGTCGGTGGTTTCGGGAGGTGGACTCGGCTGGCTGCTCGACCGCTGGTTGGGAACGTGGCCGTGGCTGGTCGCTCTCGGAACCGTCGTCGGATTCGTGCTGGGTTTCTACTGGATGTTGTTGTACGCGAGAGAGATGGAACGTCGTGGACGTTGAAGCCAGGATGGGCTCCGAGATGGCCCGGAGGACGCTGTGGCTCGGCCCCCTCGTTGCGGCCGTCGCTTTGGCGATCGGGGGTGTCCCCGCGGCGCTCGCGGCGCTCGCCGGCGCCGCCATCGTCGCAGTCATCTTTCTGCTTTCCGGCACGGTGCTCTCGTGGGCGGCGCGCCGCTCTCCCAACGCTCTCGGAGCGGCTGCGCTCGGAGGTTTCGTGGTCCGACTCGTGCTGTTGACCGCACTCGTGTGGGCTGCGCTCAGGTTTCTCGGAGTAGATCGCACCGGACTCTTCCTGGGTCTCGGAGCTACGTATATCGGGCTGCTCGTGATGCAGGCCCGGAAGGAGGCTGTCAGGTGATTCCGGCCGTACTGGCGCAGATCGTGGAAGTGCCCTCGGACATCAACGAGTTGTTCGACTGGCCGGCCGTGTTGCCATGGGGGATCAACCGTGTCGTGCTGTTGACGTTCCTCGCGACGCTGGCGACGTTCCTCTTTCTCTATATCCCGTTCCGCAAGCCGCGGATCGTACCGACGAAGTTCCAGGTGGTCGTCGAATCGATGGTCGAGTTCGTTCGCAAGGACGTCGCGCGGGATATCATCGGCCCGGAGTCGGTCAAGTACGAGTGGCTGCTGATTCCGATGTTCTTCTGGCTCCTTTTCTTGAACATTCTCGAGGTCACGCCGCTGGTCAACTTCCCGGTGACGTCCCGGATGGCCATCCCCGCGTTTCTCGCCATCTTCGTGTGGTTCGTGTTCGTCTTTGTCGGGTTCAAGAAGCACGGCTTCATGTACATCGTGCACACGCTCGTCCCTCCCGGTGTCCCCAAGGCGTTACTGCCGTTGATCATCCCGATCGAGCTGATCTCGGTCTTCTTCATCCGCCCGGTCGCCCTGGCAGTTCGACTCTTCGCCAACATGATCGCCGGCCACATCATGTTGGCGGTGTTTTTTGTCACCACGGCCGGCTACTTCGTGCTTGGACCGAAGTTGATCGCGTGGCCGATCCCGTTCGCGTTTGCCATCGTGATCACCGGGTTCGAGATCTTCGTCGCAATCTTGCAGGCGTTCATTTTCACACTGCTCACCGCCGTCTACATCGAGAGCTCCATTCACGTGGAGCATTGAGAGGAGAACCACATTGGAACAGCAAGCTGCAGCACTTCTCGGGGCGGGTCTGGCCTACGGCCTCGCCGCCATCGGTCCCGGAATCGGAATCGGCATCGTGGTCGGCAACGCCGTGCAGGCGATGGTCCGGCAGCCGGAGATGGCGGGGCAGGTCCGTACGACCATGTTCCTGGGTATCGCCTTTACCGAGGCGCTCGCCCTCTTCGGCCTGCTCCTGTTCTTCATCCTGTTCGGACAGGTGTGATGTTCGCCTCGGCGCCATTACTGGTTCTCGCGGCCGAGGGGCGATCGGGCCTGTTCTTGATCCTCCCGGAGATCCGCGAGCTGATCTGGGGAATCGTGAGCTTCACGGTGCTGGTGTTCCTGCTCTGGAAGTTTGCGGGGCCGGCGCTCAACCGAACGCTCGAAGCGCGCCAGCAGGCCGTCGTCGGAGGCATGCGGGAGGCCGAGGAAGCCAAGGCGGAGGCTCAGGGGCTCCTGAACGATTACCGCGAACAACTGGCGAACGCCAAAGAGGAGTCCAACCGGATCATCGAGGAGGCCCGGCAGACGGCCGAGGCGATGCGCACCGAGATGCTCGCCATGGCCCGGGCCGAGGCGGAGGAGACAGTCGCGAAGGCCAGGAGCGAGGTCGCCGCCGAGCGCGAGCGCGCACTCGCGGAGGTTCGCCAGGAAGTTGCCAACCTCTCGATCGACCTCGCCGAGCGGGTCGTGCAGGGCAGCCTGGACCGCGAAGCGCAGCAGGGCCTGATCGGCCGGTACCTCGAAGAACTCGAACGGATGGGTTAGGCGATGGACGAGCGCATCGCGGGATACGCGGACGCCATCTTCGCCATTGCCGGCGCCGAAGGGCAGCTCGCGACCGTCGAAGATGAGATGTTCGCGGTCGCTCGGGCAATCGAAGGTTCCGCGGAGCTTGCCGACGCACTGGCAGATCCGCGGTTGCCGGCCGAGCGGAAGGAGGCAATCCTCGCCGATCTGCTGGAAGGCCAGGCATCGGACCTGACGACGGCGTTCGTGCGGTTCGTGGCCGGCCTGGGCCGGGCACGTGACCTTCCGGCGGTTGCCGACGCCTTTGTGGCTCGCGCCGCGGCGGAGCGCAACCGGGCGGTCGCCGAGGTCCGTGCGGCGGTGCCGCTGGACGCGCAGACACTCGCGAAACTCGAGGATGCGCTCGGGAAGGCGACCGGAAAGAACATCGAGGTGAAGCTCGTGGTCGACCCATCGGTTTTGGGCGGCATCGTCGCCACGATCGGCGACACGGTGATCGACGGTTCGATCCGTCACCGTCTCGAGAGTCTTCGCCAGACCTTACAGAGCCGCTGATGCGAAGGAGCAACGATGGCTGAACTGACGCTCGACCCGCAAGACATCGCCGCTTCCCTGCGGAAGCATCTCGAAGACTGGGCTCCGGAGCTCGAAGCCGAGACGGTCGGTTACGTGATGACGATCGCCGACGGTGTGGCGACGGTGAGAGGCCTTCCCGGCGCCATGGCGTCCGAGCTGCTGGAGTTCCCCGGCGGCCTGCTCGGCATCGCCCTGAACCTGGATGAGGACTCGATCGGTGTCGTGCTGATGGGCGAGTTTTCCCACATCGAGGAAGGCTCGCCGGTCCGTTCCACCGGCCGGGTGCTCTCGATCGGTGTCGGCGATGCCATGCTCGGGCGTGTCGTCGACTCGCTCGGCAACCCTCTCGACGGAAAAGGCCCGATCAACACGACGGAGAGCCGTCTCCTCGAAGTGCAGGCCCCTTCGGTCGTGCAGCGCCAGCCGGTCAAGGAGCCCTTGCAGACGGGGATCAAGGCGATCGACGCGATGATCCCGATCGGTCGCGGGCAGCGGGAGCTGATCATCGGTGACCGCCAGACCGGAAAGACGGCGATCGCGGTCGACACGATCATCAACCAGAAGGGCAAGGACGTGAAGTGCGTCTACGTCGCGATCGGCCAGAAGGCTTCAACGGTCGCCGAGGTGGTCGATGCATTCCACAAGCACGGTGCGATGGACTACACGGTGGTGGTCAACGCAGCGGCATCGGCGCCTGCAGCGCTGCAGATGTACGCGCCGTACGCCGGCTCGGCGATCGCCCAGTACTGGATGTACAAGGGCGGGCACGCCTTGATCGTCTTCGACGACCTGTCCAAACAGGCTGTCGCCTACCGGCAGATCTCCCTGCTGCTGCGGCGTCCTCCGGGCCGTGAGGCGTATCCTGGCGACGTCTTCTATCTGCACAGCCGACTTCTCGAGCGCTGTGCGAAACTTTCGGACGATCTCGGCGGGGGATCGTTGACGGGGTTGCCCATCGTCGAGACGAAGGCGGGAGACGTGTCGGCGTACATCCCGACGAACGTGATCTCGATCACCGACGGGCAGATCTTCCTGGAGACCGACCTCTTCTACTCGGGTGTGCGCCCCGCGATCAACGCCGGCATCTCGGTGTCGCGCGTCGGCGGTGACGCGCAGATCAAGGCCATGAAGAAGGTCGCCGGTCCGCTGCGTATCAACCTGGCACAGTTTCGCGAGCTGGAGGCCTTCGCCGAGTTCGGTTCCGAGCTCGATGCCACCAGTGCGGCTCAGCTGGCGCGGGGCCGCCGTGTGGTCGAGGTGCTCAAGCAGCCTCAGTTCACGCCGGTCCCGGTCGATGAACAGGTGCTCGTGATCTATGCGGTGACCAACGGATTCATGGACGACATTACGGTGGCGGACATCGGTCGGTTCGAGTCGGAGCTGCGTGGATTCGTCCGGAGTCGCTACCCGGCCGTGCTGGAGCAGATCGATTCCGCCGGCGAGCTTCCGGACACGGAGGAGATGAACAAGGCGATCGGCGAGTTCAAAGAGCTCTTCGAGGCGGGAAAGGAGTAGCGGTTGGCGAGCGCCGAGCTTCGACAGACGCGGCGGCGGATCCGATCCGTCCAGTCGACGAAGAAGATCACGCGCGCGATGGAGCTCATCGCCGCGTCGCGCATCGTCAAGGCTCAGCAGCGTGTCCATGCCTCCAAGCCGTACGTGGAGCAGCTCACCGACGTGATCAGAAACGTGGGGCGTGCCGCCGGAGGTGCGACGCACATGCTCCTGGAGAGGCGCGACGTCCGGGCCGCGGGAATCGTCGTGGTGTCGTCGGATCGTGGTCTCGCCGGTGCCTTCAACTCGACGGTCATCAGGATGGCCGAGCGCCGCATCGTCGAACTTCGATCCCGGGACGTGCAGATTCGCGTGTATGTCGTCGGCAAGAAGGCGCAGACGTATTTCCGTTTCCGGGGATATCACGTCGAGCGGGCCTTCCTGGGAGTGACCGACGCCCCCGGATATGCGGATGCCCGGAACCTCGCGAACGTGATCATGGAGGAGTACGCAAGCAGGGCGGTGGACGCCGTGGAGGTGTTCTACACCCGATACGTGTCCGCACTCGTACAAGACGCGGTCGGCTTCGAGCTGCTGCCGATCATCCCGCCGGAAGTCGACGAGGAGCCGGTCACCACGGTGACCTACAGCTATGAGCCGTCGCCGTCGGAGATTCTCGATCGGCTGTTGCCGCGGTACGTGGAGGCTTCGGCCTTCGGTGTGCTGCTGGACTCGTCCGCGTCGGAGCACGCATCGAGGCAGCGGGCGATGAAGGCGGCAACGGAGAACGCGGAAGACCTGATCAAGGTGCTCAGCCGGATGGCCAACCAGGCCCGCCAGGCTGAGATCACAACGGAGATCTCAGAGATCGTTGGCGGCGCGGAAGCGCTGCGCAACACATGACGTAGGAAACGAAGGAGCGAGGGATCGTGACAGAGGCGAAGAGTGTTGGACGGATCGTCAGGGTGACGGGCCCCGTCGTCGACGTGGAGTTCCCCAAAGGTGAGCTCCCAGAGATCCTGTTTGCCCTCGAGATCTCCTTCGAGATCGACGGCAAACCCCAGATGATCATTGCCGAGGTGGCGCAGCACCTCGGCGACGACAAGGTACGCGCCGTGGCGATGAAAGGCACCGACGGTCTCGTCCGTGGCGCCGAGGTCCGCGACACGGGCGGACCGATCACCGTTCCTGTCGGACCGAAGACGCTCGGGCACATCTTCAACATGTGGGGTGAGCCGCTCGACGTTCCTGCGGACTCGATCGACTTCGATGAACGCTGGCCGATCCACCGGCCCGCACCGAAGTTCGAGGACGTCGAACCGCAGAAGGAGATCTTCGAGACGGGCATCAAGGTCATCGATCTGCTCGAACCGTACATTCGCGGCGGCAAGATCGGGATGTTCGGCGGCGCCGGAACGGGCAAGACCGTCATCATCCAGGAGATGATCAACCGTGTCGCCACCCAGCACGGTGGTGTGTCGACGTTCGCCGGCGTCGGTGAGCGGACCCGTGAAGGCAACGATCTGTTCGTCGAGATGACCGAGTCCGGCGTGATCGAGAAGGCGGTGTTGGTGTTCGGCCAGATGGATGAGCCGCCGGGCGTTCGTCTGCGGGTCGGCCTGTCGGCGTTGACCATGGCCGAGTACTTCCGTGACGTGATGCGCCAGGACGTGCTGCTGTTCATCGACAACATCTTCCGGTTCACGCAGGCCGGATCCGAAGTTTCGACGCTGCTGGGACGGATGCCGTCGGCGGTCGGGTATCAGCCGACCCTCGCCGACGAGATGGGCGTCCTCCAGGAGCGGATCACGTCGTTGAAGGGCCGGTCGATCACGTCGCTCCAGGCGATCTACGTCCCCGCCGACGACATCACCGACCCTGCGCCGCACACGACGTTCGCCCACCTGGACGCGACGACGGTGTTGTCGCGAGGTCTGGTCGAGTTGGGGATCTACCCGGCGATCGACCCGCTCGACTCGACGAGCCGGATTCTCGACCCGCTGCATGTCAGCCAGGAGCACTACGACGTCGCCCGTCGCGTGCAGCAGATCCTGCAGCGATACAAGGACCTCCAGGACATCATCGCGATTCTCGGCATCGACGAATTGTCGGAGGAGGACAAGCTGATCGTGGGCAGGGCCCGGCGTATCCAGCGGTTCCTGTCGCAGCCGTTCTTCGTCGCAGAGCAGTTCACCGGGATCCCCGGCGTCTTCGTGCCTCTGGAAGAGAGCATTCGTGACTTCAGGATGCTGATCGATGGTGAGCTGGATCAGCTGCCTGAGCAGGCGTTCTACATGGTCGGTGGCGTGGAGGAAGTCCAGGCGAAGGCCAAGGAGTTCGAGGCGGCCGTCTGATGAGTTTCCGTGTCGACATCGTTGCTCCCGAGGCCGTCGTCTGGTCTGGTGACGCCGACTTTCTCGTCGCCAAGACCGTCGAAGGCGAGATCGGTGTGCTCACCGATCACGAGCCGCTGATGGCGGCACTCGCCACCGGTGTCGTCGTCGTCGTGGCGGGAGAAGAGAAGGTGACTGTGGGGATGCACGGCGGCTTCTTGCAGATCGTCGACAACCACGTGACGCTTCTCACCGACAGGGCCGAACTCACCGATGACCGCGGCAGGGCGCTCGAGGTCGCAGAGCGGCTGCGCGCCGAGGAGGGCTGACCAGTCCGGAGACGTTCCAGCTTCGAGCATGTTCTCGCTGCCATCGTCGTGGTCGGACTGCTGCTGGCGGCGTGTACCACCGAAGTTGCGCCTTCGACGACCGAGGGGCCGCGCCCGACGGTCACTTCCCCGTCGGTCACGACAACGGTTGAACCTGACCGCCTCGAGGTGTGGGTGGATGACCTGCGAGCCGCGGTGCTCGCGCCGTTCGTCGCAGATTTCGCCGAGCGCGCCGGCGTGACGGTCGACGTGGTCTCCTACCCGTTCGATGAGATCGCGACCTCGGCGGCCACAGGAGACGGACCTGACATTTTCGTGGCTTCGCACGATCGACTGGCGTCGCTGCTCGAACAGGGTGCCGTCGTACGGGTCGACCTGGGGGTCGTCGGTCCCGACCTGGATCCCGTGGCGGTCCAGGCGGTGACGTCGGGTGGCGAGACGTACGCGATCCCGTACGGGCTCGAGGCGGTCGCACTGTATGTGAATGTGGACACCGTCGCCGGAGATGTCGTCCCTGACACGTTCGCGTCGCTTCGGACCCTCTGTGCGTCGTTCGAGACGTGTGTCGGCATCCCCGAGGGCCTCTATCACCAGTACGGGTTTCTCTCGAGCTCGGGCGGGTACGTGTTCCGCCCAAGCCCCGGCGGCGGATGGTCGGTGAACGACGTGGGGCTGAGCAAGGGGGTGGAGGGCGCGAAGGCGCTCGGGCGCCTCGTCGCGGATGGGACCGTCTTCGCCGGGCCGTACGGCGATGTCGTCGACGGGTTCGTCGCGGGTGAGACTCCGTTCCTCATCACCGGACCGTGGCAGGTGCGGCCGTTCGGCGACGCCGGTGTCGACTTCGTCGTGCACCCGTTGCCGACGCTCGAAGGGAGGTCGCTGCGCCCGTTCGTCGGTGTGCAGGCGTTCTTCGTGAGCGCCGGCGCTCCGCCCGATCTTGCAGAGTCGTTCGTGCGAGAGGTTCTGGCCAGGCCGGAGGTGCTGACGGCTGCGGCGCTCGCCGACGACCGTGTCCCGGCCTACCTGCCTGCCCGGTCGAAACTCGATGCACACATCGCGGGGTTCGTCGAGAGCGTCGACGGTGGCGACCTGCTTCCAGGCGTCGCGGAGATGGTGGCCGTGTGGGACCCTCTCGACGCGGCACTCGACGCGATCTACTCGGGGCTCGACCCTGTGGGCGCGCTCACAAGCGCCGAAGAGGCGGTGGTGCGGGCCACGGCGCCGTGAACGGGGTCACGCCGGTGCTTGGTGGGCCGCCTCCATGCGGGCGGCGATCTCCTCGATCTGGCCGGGGAACCCGGAACCGACCGCCGCGGCGATGAGGGGGAAGATCAGGACCGAGAGTATGCCCTTGGCCTGCATCTTCAGTGATGCGGTCATGTCGATGCCACCCGGGTTGCTGGGTGCCAGTTCGACGGTGATCGTGCCGATCACCTCGGACGTGTCGATCGTCACGGCCATCAAGGTTGGTGCGTCGACGTCGTGGGTCGTGGCGGTGCCCTCGTAGGCCTTTCCGGCGGCTCTCACGGTGAACCGGTAGGCGCGCAGGACACCGTCGGGGGAGTGCCGTGCGTCGTAGACCCGCTCGACACCGGCGATCGTGCCCCAGGTTTCGGGTTGCTGGAGTACCCGCCACGCCGACTCCGGGGTGGTGTCGACACTGACGTGGTGGGTGAATCGATCGGGGGCCATCCGGGGCAGGCTAGTACCTCTGTTTTCTCGTCAATGGAAGCGTCGCTATCCGACGCCGGCATTGACAGGAATCTCGGGGGGTGTTTTCTCGTCAATGGAAGCGTCGCTATCCGACGCCGGCATTGACGAGAACGGAGATCAGTGGCAGGGCTCGTGGGCGAGGTCGGGTTGGTGTTCGAGGGTCCCGGCAAGATAGGCAGAGATGATGTCCTCCACGAGGCGTTCATTGGTGAGGATCACATCGAGACCGGCCCGCTCGATCGCATCGACCATCGGATGGCCCATCCCGCCGGCGACGAGCACGTCACAGTCCTGGACGGACGCGGTCATGATCCGCATGCGGGATTCGAACTGGCCGGGCCCGTGACCGCCGACCTCGACGAGTTGTGCAGGTGACTCGACGGAGCGGACTTCACGGGCGACCTCGCGACCGTCGTCGACGGTCACGACGACATAGTCCTTGGTCCGGCCGAAGTGGCGTTGGATGGTGACACTGTTGCTGGAGGCGATAGCGAGTCTCATGAGCACAGATGGTATCGCCGTGAGGTGCTAGTGGTAATCGTCGGCTGTCGGTCAACGGAGAAGCCCCCTCGTGGCTTCGCCGGTCTGTTCCCACTGTCGGTCTTCGGTCTCCTGGGGGGAGAGACGGGTTGTGCCGCTCCAGGGAGAGATGGCACCTGCCAATGCCCATTCGCCCGGTAGCCTGCTGAATTCATGCTCATCGTGAGGGACCTCCACATCGAAGTCGGCGACCGTACACTGCTGCGCGGCGCCTGCTTCACGCTGCACCCGGGCGACAAGGTCGGGCTCGTCGGCCGCAACGGGGCGGGCAAGACGACGCTGCTTCGGACCCTCGTCGGGTACGCGGCTCCCAAGGGCGGGTCGGTGTTGCGCTCCGGCAACCTCGGTTACTTCTCCCAGGAGGCCGCTCTGCCCGATCTCGAACGCCCCGACATGACTGCCCTCGAGCGGGTGCTCACCGCCAGAGGCATCGGTGTCCTCCTGCGGCGGATCGAAGAGGCACGCCGCAAGGTCGCACGCCTCGACGGGGAGCGTCGAGACCACGCCATCCGCAACTTCGCGCGCCTCCAAGACCAGTTCGACGCCGCAGGCGGGTATGTCGCCGAAGCCGAGGCGAAACAGACCGCCGCAGCCGTCGGGATCGGCAACGACGAACTCATCCAACCGGTCGCGACGATGTCCGGTGGGCAGCGACGGAGGGTCGAACTCGCCCGAATCCTGTTCGCCGAGACCGACGTCATGCTCCTGGACGAGCCGACCAACCACCTCGACCTCGACGCGAAAGCCTGGCTGATGGACTATCTGGCCTCCTACCGGGGAGCGCTCATGGTCGTCAGTCACGATCTGCCACTGCTCGACGAGGCGATCACATCGGTGCTCTCGCTCGAAGCCGCAGTGTTGGAACCGTACCGGGGCAACTACTCGAACTTCCTCGTCGAGCGGGAACGCCGCCGAACCCAGCGGGTCAAGGAACGCAAGCAACAGGAACGCAAGATCGCCAGGCTCGAAGAGAACATCCGTCGCTTCAAGGGCACCACCGAGAAGATGGCGAGAGTCGCGAAATCGATGGAGACCCGGGTCGACCGGATCAAACGGGACCTCGTCGAGATCCGGGCCAGAGGCAAGAACGTGGCGGTCGCCTTCCCCCAGCCCGTCCCGTCGGGGCGAACCCCGCTCACCGGATCGGGCCTCACCAAGGCCTACGGCGACAACCTCGTGTTCGTCGATGTCGACGTCGACACGAACCGGGGGGAACGGCTGCTGATCATGGGCCTCAACGGCGCCGGCAAGACGACCCTGCTGCGCATCCTCGCCGGTGTCGAACAGCCCGACCTGGGGGAGGTGACGCTCGGATACCGGGCCAGTGTCGGCTACTACGCCCAGGAGCACGAACAGATCGAGGCCGGTGTGAAGGTCCTCGACCATCTGCGCAAGGTATCCGATCAGCCCGACAAGGTGCTGCGCACCATGCTCGGCCACTTCCTGCTTGCCGACAAGATCGATCAGGACGCCGGCACCCTGTCCGGCGGGGAGAAGACGAAACTCGCGTTGGCGCAACTCGTCATGGCCCAAGCGAACGTGCTGCTGCTCGACGAGCCGACCAACAACCTCGACCCGCAGGCCAAAGACGCGTTGCTGGCCGCGTTGCAGCGCTACGAAGGGACGATCATCCTGGTGAGCCACGACACCAGCTTCGTGGCCCGACTCGAACCCGACCGGGTGATGCTCATGCCCGACGGCGACACCGCGTTCTTCGACGAGTCGATGCTGGAGTTGGTCGCGTTGGCGTGATAGAGGCGCATCGCTCCCCGTACCCGGTATTGGGCATTCGGCACGGCGACGATCCTCAGCATGAGACCGCGGGGCGAAAGCGGCGACTCGGGCACCTTCTCCCGCTTTCCATGCCATGGGAAGTGGGAGTGGCAATCCGCTTTCGGCAGGCAGCAGCCGCCGGCAGGCAAGGCCCCTTTCCGGGCTTCGCCGGGTTTCGCCGGCTCACGCTGCGCTTGGCCGACGGCCGGTGCGATGGGAGTGGGGTCCGCGCGGGAAGAGTTTCTACCTCATCCCCCTCGTTTCGCTCGGGTACTTCTCCTGCGAGAGGAAGGAACGAGACCCCATCGGCCTCGGCCAAAGCCCCGAGGTCACTTCCCCTGCGAGGGGAAGGAAAGAGAGCCGGGAGCTACACGACCCAGAGCAACAGACCCAGGCCGAGGACAACCATGATGGCCCCGGTCACGCTCCGTATGGTCTTCGACGAGGATCGTTCCCATGCCTGGATCTTGCCGCCCAATACAGGGTCCAGCGCGAGGAACAGCACGACCACCAGCGGAAGGACGAACATCACGTTGTACAGCACCAGGTAGCCCACTCCCTGCCAGAAATGCGTCTGGCCGGCCAGCAGACCCAGCACGGCCACGTACGGGCCGCCCGAGCAGGGGAACGTGTGCAGTCCCACCAGCGTCCCCAGCACCAGGGTGGTCGGCAACGTGGCCCGGTTCATCCACGTCTTCAGCGATTCCTTGCTGCTTTCGGGCACCTTCATGCGGAGAGGAAACTTGGGAAAGAGGGCGCCCAACATGTTCGTCAAGCCCAACAGAATCAGCAGAATTGCGCCCGCCTGACCCAGCCAATGTCCCTTCAGGAGGGTCGAGGCCCGCAGCAGGCCCAACCCGATGAGGAAGTAGACGACATAGACCGCGCCGATGTACACCGCACCCATACGGATGACGGAGACGCGTGTCTTGCGAATGGTGAACAGAAAGGAGATGAAGAACAGCAGGATCGCCAGAGCGCAGGGATTGATCCCGTCGACCAGTCCGGTCAGGAGCACCGTCGGGAGCAGCAGCTTGGCCGGTTTGTGGACATCGGTCGCAAACCCCTCCCTGTTGGCCTCGAACCATGCCAGGTACTCCGAGACGGGCGTGTCCGCCGGATACGTCATGACCGGCCCGGCGAAGGCCCAGACCTGGTACTCGCTCCGGTCCTGCTCTTCGCCGTAGACCAGAATCTTCTCCGGCAGAGGTTCGTCCGGAGTCAATAATGCCTCCACCACACTGCGGGGCGGTTCGCCTTGAAGGATGATGCGACCGTCGTCCACGAACGTGGCGAGGTGGCTTTGCAGGTCCAGCGGCACGCCCAGGCGGTCGTTCAACGCATTGAAATCCGACCGATTCTTCCGCTGGTTGATGTAGTCGTTCTTCGTCAAGGGAATCCCGGCGGCGGTCATCAAATCCGTCAGTTCCCCCGCGACGTAGGTCACGCACTCGTCGCAAGCCTCGTTGTAGTACACGACGGCCTCACGTTGCGCCGCGTCCACCCTGGCCGGCAGGAACAAACTCCCCAGGACAAATGCCACAAGGGTCATGCCCAAGAGTGATGTCGTCGTTCTCATCTTCATCCTGCAGCTCTCTTCAACAACAGGTCAGGGTCTTGGGGATCTCCCCATCTTCGAGTTCCCCAAAGGGATTCCCATACCGACGAATGTTGGCAATCATCGTCTTGTTCACTTCGGTTTCCACTCCGTTCGCCACCAATCCGGCACGAATGGATTCACCGTCGGGATCGTGAGTCACCGGGCAAACTTCCCGACAGGCGCGACAGAGCGTGCATTGGTAAAAGAGCACCGATGCGATGCCCCCCGAGGCCAAGATCGCCAACCCACGCGGACTGATCTGTTCCTGTCGCAGGATGCCAAAGACCGGACAGAACTCGCGGCACAACCCGCATTCGATACAGGGCGGGTTCTCCGCGTGCGTGTTCAACATAGCTTTCCCCGGTTCAGCACACCCTGAGGGTCATAGATGTCCTTCAGGCGCCGTACCTCGGCTCGATAACTCGCGGTGGTCCAGGTCTTCTTCTTCAGTCCGACGCCGTGTTCGCCGCTGACTTGGCCACCCAGGTCCGCCACCTGTCCGTAGAGGGTGGCAATGCGCTCGTCGTCGGGGGGGAAACAGGGATGGATGATGCCGACCCCCAGATGACCGAAGGCGGGGATGGCTTCGGCGTCGAGCCATGGCAACAGCACCGACAGTCCGTCGGCGTCCAGTTTCGGATCTTCGATGACCGGGTAGCCGTGTCCGGCGAGCACCGGATACAGGCCGTCACGGGCCCGCCACACGGCGTCGATCCGGTCCGGATCGGTCAGCTCCCCGCCATCCGAGTCGAACTCGGCCAGCAGATGAGGGCGAGGCTCCCAGCCGATGGCGCCGGCGGCGTGGCGGTTGAGGTACTCGAGCGCCGTGAGCCGGGGATCGGAGATCCATTCGTCCCGTTGGGCCGACAGCACGCTTTCGTCATCGTCCGCGAACAGGGAGACGGTCCTTCGGTGCGGCAGCGCGGCGAGGCGCACCGTCGCCTCCACGATGAAGCCGGTGACGCCTTCGCGGCCGACTACGTCGTCGAGCGCCTCTCCAGCGATACGACGTAGACGACCACGACCGTCCACCAGGGACAGTTCTTGCACCCAGCGGCGCATCGACCCGTACCGCACGGCTCGCAGCCCGGCGGCGTTGGTGGCGATCATGCCGCCGATCGTGGCCGCCCGGTGGCTGCCGGGAACGACGGGCAGGAACAGGTCGTGGACTTTCAGGTTGCGGTTGAGGGAGCCCAGGACGACTCCGGCGCCCACCCGTGCCATCCGGCCTGTGGTGTCGATGGAGACGACGGTGTTCAGGCGGGAGAGGTCCACGACGAGGGACTTCTGGGGGGTTGCCCCGCCGCACAGGCCCGTGCCCGCGCCCCTCGGTGTCAAGTCGACACCGACCGCCTGCGCCCATTCGACCAGGGCGGTCACCTGTGGCGGTTGCGAGGGCCAGACCACGGCCAGGCAGTCCCCCTCCAGGCGGGAGGCGTCCCTCCCGTACACGACCAGGTCATCGGTGGAGTCCGATACGTTCCCCGCCCCGACGATCGCACGCAGCTCCGCCGTGTTCATGGCGCAGGTTCCGTGTCGGGGACGTGGGCCAGCGCCTGACTGAACTCCAGCACCTCGATGCCGTCGGCGTTCTGTTTGAAGTGCGCGTAACAGAGAGGACAGGTGGTACACAGACGGCCGTTCTCCACCATCTCCAGGCGCTGGCAGGCGATCGCGTCGGCGAGTTCGGGGAAATTCGACTTCAGTCCGCCACCGGCGCCGCAGCAGAGGCTCTGTTCGCGGTTGTCGGGCAGCTCGGACACGCGCCATCCGGCGGCGGCCAGGAGCCGGCGCGGCTCGTCATAGACGCCGGACCAACGTCCGAGATGGCAGGGATCGTGGTAGGTGATCTCCCCTGCACCGGCGGCTTCCTCGTTCTGACCATCCGGCCGGAGCCCTGCCAGGGCCTGGGAGATATGGATCGCATCCAGGCCATAGTCTTGCTCGAGCGTGTGGTAGCAGCCGGGGCAGTTGGTGATGACCTTGCGGACGCTGAACCTGGCGAACACTTCCAGGTTCTTCGCCTTGAGATCTTCGAACTCGTCCAGATAGCCGGCCCGTTTGACCGGGCTTCCACAGCACAGAGTCTCGCCGGGAAGCATGATGAAATCGATGCCGGCACGACGCAACAGGGCTTCGTAACTCGCCTGGATATCCGGCAGGGCATAGCGGGTTACGCAGCCGGGATAGTAGAGCGTGTTGCTTCCGGAGAGTCTCTCCAACCATCGTTTGAGTATGGCCGTCTCCTAGCTCTCTGCCTTGCGGATGGTTGCACGAAATTCCACTTCGGCTTCGGGCGTGTCCGGGTCATTGCTGCGGACGTAGATGATTCGCATCACGTCGCCGTGAAGGTTGTCTTCGATCGGGTCGAGCGTGACGCGCAGCTGGGTGGTTTTGCCCGGTGGGATGGTCTCGCTGTCCACCGACGCTTTGGTGCAGCCGCAAGAAGTACTGACTTTCTCGATCTCGAGCACGCCGTCTCCCTGGTTTCGTATCGTGTAGCTCGTTTCGAGAGGTTCTTGGGGAACCTCGCCCAGGTCTTGCGTGGCGGGTTCGATGACGATACGCGGGGCGCTGGTGGCACAACCGGAGAACAAGATGACAATCAGGACGATGAGGGCTATGAGCCCCATCCTCCATGTCCACGGTGAAGGGTTTCTGGTGGTCACTCGTCTGTCACACGCCAGGAATTAGCCGGTTTGATGAGCAATGATAGCTGGACGGAATCGGCCCTCGGTCGGCTGCCGGTCCCGGTCTCCGACGAGATGCACTCGGGTCGGAGTGTCGCGGATGGCGCGCAAGCGCATCGGCATCGGTGCATCGCAGACCGAGTAAGTCGTTCTCTCAGTAGTCGAACGGCTTCAGGGCTCCATCGGTCGTGATCAGCATCACCGGCTGAGACTCCCAGGTCGAAGTGTCGCCACCCATGCCGGGAGAATCCGACGGCATGCCCGGCAACGCCAGTCCGATCGCGTCGGGCCTCGTGTCGAGGAGTCGCAGGATCGCGCCGGCAGGCACGTGTCCTTCGATGACATAGCCGTCCACCACGGCGGTGTGGCACGAATGCGCCTCCTCCGGGATGCCGCTCGAAAGCTTGAATGATTCGATTTGCTCGTCGACCTGCACGTCGAGGTCTGCTCCGAGATTCTGTAGGTACCCGACCCACTCTGTGCAGCATCCTCAGCCGGGGGGTACGTGGATCTCCATGGCCACGCCGGTCAGATCCAGGCTGCGTGCCGTTCCGGCGGCCGTCGCCGTGGTGGCAGCTGTGGTGGTGGTGGTCGAGGTCCCGCCACAGGCTGCCACCAGCAGCGCCAAGGTTACGAAGACGGCGAAACGCTTCACGGTCATCCCTCCGTTTTGGTTGCTGCAATCTACCAAGAGGGCCCATACAGCCAAAACCGAGCCGGGTCTTTGCTTCCCCCTGGAGGGGGAAGTGCCGAGCCTTGCGAGGCGATGGGGGTGTGGTCGCGGGGAAGATTCTCTACCCCATCGACTTCGGCTCGTTCCTCGCCGAGGTTACTTCCCCTGCGAGGGGAAGGGTTCTTAGCCGGCCAGCGCTTCCAGCGTCTCGTCGAGGCCGCTCAAGTCGGTGAGATCGAGGTGCTGGACGTAGAACTTGGAGACTCCGATCTCGGTGAGGGCGGCGAGCGCCTCCCTGACTCGGGCCGGCGGGCCGACGGGGATGCCGTAGTCCGACCAAGACTGTTCCAGGTCCTCCGGGTCCCGATCCCGGGCTGTGGCGACGTTCTCGAGGCGGTGTCGATAGCTCGCCTCGTCCTTGCCGGTGAGCACGGGACCCATCACGCTGATCGCGATGGCCTCCGGGTCTCTGCCGGCCGCTGTGGCCGCTTCGCGCACCCGAGCGATCTTCGGGGCGATCTCCCCGGGAGAAGCGATGAAGTGGTTGTACTCGTCGGCGTGCGTCCCGGCCAGCGTCGGTGTCCGATTCGCGCCCGACCCTCCGACGATGATTCGCAGATCGGTCGGCTTCGGCAAGACCTCGGCATCGAGCTCGT
Source organism: bacterium BMS3Abin02 (assembly GCA_002897675.1). Classification (NCBI taxonomy): domain Bacteria; species bacterium BMS3Abin02. The sequence continues at coordinate 58,177 of BDSU01000018.1, forward strand.
AGTAGCGACCCGACAGCGTCCCGGTACCAGGTCCGAAGGCGGCTTCCAGGTACGCCAGTGCCTCCTCGAGACGTTCGAATCGTTCGGCCCACGGAGGAAACGGAAACCCGAACGCGTCGTGCTCGAGTTCCATCCATCCGGTACCGATCCCCAGATCGAACCGCCCTCCGGACATCTGGTCGATCGTTGCAGCGTTCTTGGCGATGACGGCCGGGTGACGGAACGTGATCGGAGACACGAGAACCGCGAGGCGAATGCACCGGGTTTCACGTGCGAGGCCGGCGAGGGTCGCGAACGCGTCGGTGGCGTCGGGGCGGGGGTCCTGGGTCGAGTAGTAGTGGTCGGAGCGTGCGAACGAGACCATGCCCGCCTGTTCGGCCCAAAGAGCGGCGGCAAGGAGTTGCTCGTACGTACCACCGATCTGCGGTTCTGTCATCAGTGCGAAATCCACGAGACGATCCTCTCCGAAGCCGGCTGCCACCGATCGTAGCGGTGCGGGCGGTGATACAGCGTGCGGTGATCAGGCCGGGACCAAAACGGCCGCCCCTGTGGCACGCGTATGGCGGAAGGCCGAGGGCGTCGGCGCTGTGTCGTGTCCGATCTGGAGACTCGGTAGCATGAGGGCATGAGGAGTAGGCGATGACGCAGGTTCGGTGTGGACGCTGCCAGACGCAGTTCGCGGTGCAGGGGCCGGGACGGTACCCGTGTCCCGCGTGCGGGGCGGTCAACGAGGTGCGCGAGACACCGTCCACCGATGTGTTCAAGAAGAAGCCGCCACCGGTGTCCGGACCGTCGTCTCCGCGACGCACGTGTCCCGACTGCGGCATCTCGTTCATCGTTGGGGACATCGAAGTGGTGGTCTGCCCGAACTGTGGCGCTCGAGTCTCGGCCGGAGGTGATGCGTGACCGCACGGGAGCGATGGGAGCGGGAGTACGCCGCAGGGCGCAAGCGTCGTGAGCGGTTTGAGACCCTCTCGTTCGAAGAGGTCCCGGCGCTCGGACTCCCCGCCGACGGCGATCCCGACCCTCGCATCGGCTATCCGGGTCAGTACCCGTACACGCGTGGCATTCATCCGACCGGGTACCGGGGTCGGCTGTGGACGACTCGCCAGTTCGCGGGGTTCGCGGGCGTCAAGGAGACGAACGAGCGGTTTCGGTCACTGCTGGCGAAAGGCCAGAACGGGCTTTCGGTCGCGTTCGACATGCCGACGCTCATGGGGATCGATTCGGACGATCCCAGGTCGCTCGGCGAGGTCGGCAACTGCGGCGTCGCGGTCGACTCGGCCGACGACATGGTGACCCTGTTCCATGGGATCCCTCTCGCAGACGTCTCCGTGTCGATGACGATCAACGGCCCTGCCGAGGTGCTCTTTGCGTTCTTCCTCGTGGCCGCCGAAGAGCAGGGCGTCGACTGGAGCGATGTGCGCGGAACACTGCAGAACGACATCTTGAAGGAGTACATCGCACAGAAGGAATGGATCTTCCCTCCGGCTCCGCACATGCGGATCATCGTCGACATGATCGACTTCTGCACGAGGGAAGTGCCCCAGTGGAACACGATCTCCATCTCCGGCTATCACATCCGCGAGGCAGGCGCCACCGCAGCCCAGGAGCTCGCGTTCACGCTCGGCGACGGGTTCGCCTACGTGGAGGCGTGCCTACGCCGGGGTTTGGAGATCCCCGACTTCGCTCCGCGCCTGTCGTTCTTCTTCGACGCCCACCTCGACTTCTTCGAAGAGATCGCCAAGTTCAGGGCGGCACGCCGTATCTGGGCCCGGTGGATGCGTGAGAAGTACGGGGCAACCGACGAGCGCTCCCTCAAGTTGCGTTTCCATACCCAGACCGCCGGCGTGTCCTTGACCGCCCAACAGCCTGACAACAACGTGGTCCGAACGGCGATCGAGGCGCTCGCGGCGGTGCTCGGCGGGACTCAGAGTCTGCACACCAACGCCCTCGATGAGGTGTATGCGCTGCCGACCGAACGAGCGGCGGAGATCGCGCTACGTACCCAGCAGGTCATCGCCGAGGAGACCGGCGTGGCGAACACGATCGACCCGCTGGGCGGTTCGTGGTTCGTGGAGGAGATGACCGACAAGGTCGAGGCGAGAGCCGAAGAGATCCTCCAGAAGGTCCTCACGCTGGGAGACGGGTCCATGTTCGACGGGACGCTGCGCGGCATCGAGGAGAGCTTCTTCCAGGGTGCGCTCGCCGACTCGGCCTATGAGTTCGAGAAGGCCGTCGGGACCGGTGAGCGGTCGGTCGTCGGAGTCAACAAGTACGTCGACGACACCGATGCGGCGATCGAGACGCTCGTCATCCCCGAAGAGGTGGAGAAGGTCCAGTGCGAAGCCGTCCGGACGTTGCGGTCCAACAGGGATCAGCAAGCCGTCGACGCGGCGTTGAAGGCGCTCGAGGAAGGCGCGAGAAGCGACGCCAACCTGATGGAATTGATGGTCGACGCTGCCCGTGTTCGGGTGACCGAGGGTGAGATCGTCGAGGCGTTGAAGCAAGTGTTTGGGTCATATCATGAGTCGGCTCGCATTTGATCTGCGGCAGGTAGCCGTCCGCGCGGTGATGGCCGGGTGGTTCGCCATCGCCCCATCGACCGTGCCGTCGTGGAGGCTTTCGCCGGCGCCGCCGCCGGGGCTAGTGCTCTTGGTCGGCGAGCCGGTGCGGTGGTTCACGAGTGGAGGTTCGCATGGCGCACATCCCTGATTCCGAGTCTGCACCGAAGATCGAGGACTTTCGGGACGCGCTGGTCGACGCGTTCAACGCGCGCGATTTGGACGGCGTCGGGGAACTCCTCGGTGAGGAGGTCACCTCCGACGTGTTCGACGGTGTGGGTGTCGAGGCGGCGTTGCATGGCTTGAGCGACTTGTGGATCCGCTATCCGCTCCTGGTCGCGTCCAGGGGAGATTGTGAGGGCGACTCTGTGATCGCCTTGTGGTTTCCGGGCGAGGAGGGCAAGTTTCGCTCCGTAGGGTTTCTCGAACTGACGATCGAGGATGGCGCCATCGAGCATGTGACCTACATCGACGACGACGAGGCAGAGCTCACCGCGGAGCCGCCCGACGAGAGCGAACTGGCCGAGTGGTTCGACTGGGCCGAGTGGGATCGCGGCGAGGAAACGACTCCGGAAGGTCCGTTCGGATAGGAATGGTCATGGGCAGGCTGCAACGTTTCGAGGAAAACAGGTACATCGGGACCCGGGATACGATGGTGTTCTACGACTGTGACGACGACGAGCAGTTCGCGCTATTGGAGCGGCGCGTGAAAGCCGAGAACCTCTTGGACCGCAAGCTGCTGTCGTCGTTCGGCCCGGATGAGCCGCCCGAGGCCCGGAATCGGGGGTTTCACCCGGCCTGAACGCAGCGAGGAGGATGGGGTTGAGACTCTTTCCTGCACCGCTGCACCCCCATCGCCTCGAAGACTCGGCACTTCCCCCTGAGGGGGAAGCAAAGAGCGGGTCCGGCACGGTTGTGGGTCAGGACTCGCGCAGAGCCTCCACCTCGAGCTCGAGCGAGATGCTCTTGCCGATCATCACGCCACCGCCGTCGAGGGTCGCGTTGTAGGTCAGACCGAACTCCTCGCGATCGAGCATGCCGACGGCCGAGAAGCCGACCCTGGTGCCGCCGGCCATGGGGTCGGTGATGGCTCCGAGGTACTCGAAGTCGAGGGTGACAGGCCGGGTCACACCGTGCAACGTCAGGTCGCCGGTGACCCGTCCGGTCTCGTCTCCGGACCATGCCATGCCGGTTGCGGTGAAGTTCATGGTGGGGTCGTTTGCGACGTCGAAGAAGTCCGCAGAACGCAAGTGTTCGTCACGCTGATCGCTGCCGGTGTCGATACTGGCCAGGTCGATCTCGACGGTGACCTTCGACTCGGCGGGATCGCCGGCCACGTGCAGCGTGCCGGTGAAGGCGTTGAAACGCCCCCGCACCTTCGACACCATGAGGTGACGCACGACGAACCCGATCATGCTGTGCTGCGGATCGATCTCGTAGTCTCCTGCCAGGGGAACGTTGACTCCCCGAACGTCTGGGGCGATACTCATTTGGTGCTCCTTAAGGTACGGAGTAACTTACACTCTGTAAGTACAGATGTGAGGGTAACCAGCTTATGATGGATAAGCAACTTACGGATGATGGTGTCAGCAAGGCCGTCTTCGGCTACTGCCCCCGCTTCCACGCGGCGGTGGAGCTGATCGGCAGCAGATGGACGGGCGCCATCCTTCTCGTCATGCTGGGGGGTGCCTCACGCTTCTCCACGATCCACGACGCAATCCCCGGCCTGTCGGACCGTCTCCTCTCCGAACGCCTCCGCGAGCTCGAGGCCGCGGGCGTGGTTCGGCGCGATGTCTCCGACACGAAGCCGGTCACCATCACGTACACGCTCACGGACAAAGGCCAAGCCCTGGCCCCGGTGGTGCAAGAGATCCTCAACTGGTCCCAGATCTGGCAGGAGATCTGACCTGCGGAGCGCTCGTGGTGGGGGAGAGGAGCCTCTCTCCTCCTCAGTCGTGCTGAGGGAATCCCAGATCGACACCTCGATGGATCGGATCCGGCCAACGGCCGATCAGCACCTTCGGGCGCGTGTAGAAGCGCACACCGTCGGGACCGTAGATCGAGTGATCTCCGAAGAGGGACTGTTTCCAGCCTCCGAAGGAATAGAACGCGAGAGGAACCGGGATCGGCACGTTGATGCCCACCATCCCGACGAGCACCTCGTGTTGGAACTTGCGAGCCGCTCCACCGTCGTTGGTGAACACCGCCGTGCCGTTTCCCCACGGGTTCTCGTTGATCAGCCCGATGGCGTCTTCGAAGCTCTCGGTGCGCACCACGCCGAGTACCGGACCGAAGATCTCGTCCCGGTAGATGGTCATGTCGGGTGTGACGTTGTCGAAGAGGGTGGGACCGAAGAAGTAGCCGTTCTCGCAGCCCTTCAGGCGGAGGCCGCGACCGTCGACGATCAGGTCCGCTCCTTCTTCGACCCCCGTGTCGACGTACCCGGCGACCCGGTCGCGATGCTCTCTCGTGATCAGGGGACCGAGCTCCGAGCCGGCGTCGAGGCCGGGACCGATCACGAGCCGGGCAATCCTCTCCTCGATCTTCGGCAGGAGCCTCTCGGCGGCGTTCCCGACGGTGACGACGACCGAGATCGCCATGCACCGTTCGCCGGCGGAGCCGTAGCCGGCCGACACGGCGGAGTCCGCGGCCAGGTCCATGTCGGCGTCGGGCAGCACGATCATGTGGTTCTTGGCGCCCGCGAGCGCCTGGACCCGCTTGCCTGCGCGCGTTGCCGTTTCGTAGATGTAGCGGGCGACAGGTGTCGAACCCACGAAGCTGATGGCGGTGATGTCGGGGTGTTCGAGCAATCGGTCCACCGCCACCTTGTCGCCTTGCACCACGTTGAACACGCCATCGGGCAGGCCGGCGGCTGCAAACCATTCGGCGGCGAGCATCGACGCGGACGGATCCTTCTCCGATGGCTTGAGTAGGAAGGTGTTGCCGGTGGCGATGGCGATGGGGAACATCCACATCGGGACCATCGCAGGGAAGTTGAACGGAGTGATCCCCGCAACGACGCCGAGTGGCTGGCGGACGGTCCACGTGTCGACGCCCGTCGACACGTTCTCCGAATACTCGCCCTTCAGCAGGTGAGCGATGTTGCAGGCGAACTCGACCACTTCGAGACCGCGGTTGATCTCGCCGAGGGCATCGGGCAGCGTCTTGCCGTGCTCGAGGGTCACGGCGCGTGCCATGTCCTGCTTGTGCCGGTTCACCAGCTCGCGGTACTCGAAGAGAATCTGTTGGCGCCGGGAGAGCGACGTCTCGCGCCAGCCCGGATAGGCTCGCACGGCACTGGCGACCGCCCGGTCGACGTCCTCGGCGGCCGCGAAAGCAACCTGCGCCGATTGCTCACCGCTTGCGGGCTCGTAGACCGGGCCGCGGCGACTCGACGTGCTCGCATAGGGCCGGTTGTCGATCCAGTGGGTGATCGTGTTCACGTGTTGCTCCTGTACGTTCGTCTGCCTATCCGATTGCCGCCCGCACGGTGTCGACGATGCGATCGACCGACGGTATCGCGAGGTCCTCCAGGCAGTCGGTTGCCGGCAGGGGGATGTACGGCGTGGTGATCCTGATGATCGGCCCGTCGAGGTCCCAGAAGATCTCTTCCGCAACGATCGACACGATCTCGGCGCCCCAGCCCACCAGGCGAGGGTTCTCCTCGACGGTCACCAGACGCGATGTCTTGGCGACCGAGCCGAGGACCGTCGCGGTGTCGAGGGGCACCAGGGAACGCAGGTCGATCACTTCCGCGGAGATCTGCTCCTTCGCCAGCAGATCGGCTGCGGTGACCGCCTTGGGGACCATGGCGGCGAGCGCGACGATGGTCACATCGGAACCCGAGCGAAGAATCCGTGCGGTTCCGAGCGTGTCGACCAGCTCACCGTCGGGGACCTCGCCTTTTGTCGCAAACAGCGCCTTGTGTTCGAAGAAGATCACAGGATCGGGGTCGCGAATCGCAGCAGCGAGCAGCCCGATGACATCGGCCGGATTCGACGGGGCCACGACCTTGAGTCCCGGGATCGCCATTGCCCAGTTCTCCAGGCTCTGGGAGTGCTGACCACCGAATCGGGCACCGCCTCCGTTGGCGGTGCGGATGACGAGCGGAAGGGACACCTGTCCTCCGCTCATGTAGCGGGTCTTGGCGATCTGGTTGGCGACGATGTCCCAGCACGTTGCCAGGAAGTCGCTGAACATCAGCTCGCCGATCGGTCGGAGCCCGTTCATGGCGGCGCCCATGATCATCCCGGTGATCGCTTCCTCGGAGATCGGGGTGTCCCGCACACGTTCTGGCCCGAACCGATCGAACAGGCCGGCGGTGGTCTTGAACACGCCACCCGCCTTGGCGACATCTTCGCCGATGAGCACCACGGAGGCGTCTCGCTCCATTTCCTGTGCGAGGCCCCGCGCGACGGCGTCTCGGTAGCTCAGTTGCGCCATGAGGAACCTCCATCTGCCCAGAGATCGGTCATGAGCACATCGGGGGAGGGGACCGGCGTGCGCTTGGCGAGCTCGGTCGCTTCGTCGACCTCGGCGGTGGCCGCCTCCTCGATTCGATCGAGCCGGCCGCCGGCGATGCCGCGCGTCTCGAGGAGCGCGCGATAGGTGACGATCGGGTCCCTGGCTTTCCACGCCCGGACTTCTTCATCAGGTCGGTACTTGCCGGGATCGGCACGAGAGTGGCCTCCATGCCGGTACGTCTTGGCCTCGATGAGTGCCGGGCCATCACCGCGCCGGGCCCGTGCGATCGCGGCGAGCGCCGTGGCGAAGACCGCTTCGACATCGTTGCCGTCCACGATCGTGCCCTCGAGACCGTACGCGGAGGCACGGTCTGCAGCCGGGTTCGGCACCGCGGTGACATCGACGATCGGCGTGTACTCCATGTAGAGGTTGTTCTCGCAGACGAACACCACGGGCAACTTCCAGACCGAGGCGATATTGAGCGCCTCGTGAAACGCACCGATGTTGGTCGTCCCGTCGCCGAAGAAACACACCGAGACCTGCGAGGTACCGCGCACCTTGGCTGCCCATGCGGCGCCGGCGGCGATCGGGAGGTGGGCGCCGACGATTGCATAGGAGCCCATGGCACCGACAGACACGTCGGTCAGATGCATGGAACCACCCTTCCCGCCGCAGATGCCGTTTGCCCGGCCGAGCAGTTCGCCCATGAGCGCACCCATCGGGGCGCCGCGCAGCAGCGTGTGGTTGTGGCCGCGATACGTGCAATAGGTCATGTCGCCGGCCTGCATCGCTTGGGCGAAGCCGGCGGCCACCGCCTCCTGTCCGAGGCCGAGGTGCGTCGTTCCCTTGACGAGGCCCTGCAGGAACAGGTCATGGGCCCGCTTCTCGAAATACCGGGCGCGAACCATGGCCGTGTAGAGGCTCATCTGAGTGGCCGTTTCGATGGTGACGTCATCGTCGGGAGGTGTGTGCATGGGTTCCTCTCAGAGAATGAAGACGGTATCCGATGCTCGGTGTATGCCCGATCACGGTAGCGGAGTGGACGGTATGAAGGCTCGCCGACAGTCCTGTCGGGCCCGGCTCCGGTGTCGGGCATTCCCAGGAAACGGAAGCCGAAAGGTTTCGGTTGACGGGGATGCAAGTGAGTCCGTATGCTCTCATTTAATCGATTATCGAAGATAGAGGATTCGATACCGAAATGCACGTAGGCCGCGGGACGCAGAGCCGACACGCTCAGGAGGTGTCTTGGACAAGTTCCTGATCTCTTCCTTCAATGGCATCACGCTCGCCGCTCTTTACTTCATCGTGGCGAGTGGTTTCAGCCTCATCTTCGGTGTCATGCGCATCGTCAATCTGGCCCACGGCTCGCTCTATCTCGCCGGCGCCTACCTGGGTTGGGAGGTCGGCGACGCCACCGGCAACTGGTGGCTGGGGCTCATCGTCGGGGCGCTCGCAATGATGCTCCTGGGCATCGTCCTGCAGGTGGGGATCTTCAGTTGGATGCAGGGGGAGGATCTTCGACAGGCGATGATCACCATTGGCATTTCGATCGTCATCGCCGACCAGATGCTCGCTCGCTACGGGGGATTCGCCTACCAGTTCCCCTATCCCGACTTCCTCAGAGGCGCCACGCTGATCCCCGTCCTCGGGATTCGCTATCCCACCTATCGGCTCTTCCTGGTCGTGATCGCCTTCGTGCTGGGGGTGCTCCTGTGGCTTCTCCTGTCCAAGACCAAGCTCGGCATGACGATTCGAGCAGGCATCGACGACAGGGACATGCTCTCGGCTCTCGGTGTCAACGTCGCCAGGGTGTTCGTCGTCGTGTTCGCCCTCGGAGCCTTCCTGGCCGGCTTCGCCGGCGTGATCGGCGGGACGGCCTTCTCCATCATCCCCGGGGAAGATGCCCGGTTCCTCGTCGCGTCACTCGTGGTGGTCATCGTCGGCGGCATGGGCAGCCTCGGTGGAGCGGCAATCGGCGCCCTCCTCGTGGGCATGGCCAGCCAGTACAGCCTTGCCTACGTGTCCACCTACGCGCCCCTGGTCACGTTCGCGCTGATGACCGTCGTCCTGGCCCTTCGGCCGCGAGGTCTGTTCGGCCGGGAAGCACGAGAGGGGATCTAACCGGATCATGGATCGAATCGTCACCGAACTGAAAGACTGGAGGGTCGTTGTCGGGGTGGTCCTGGCAGTGTTCCTGATCCTGCTCCCGATGCTCGTGTCCGAGTTCTGGGTGACCGAGATCGCCAGCAAGTCGCTCTGGATGGGCATCATCGCACTGAGTCTCATCTTCCTCGTCAAGTTCGGCGGGATGATCTCCTTCGCCCAGCTGGCCACTGCGGGACTCGCCGGCTACGCGGTCGCGTACGTCAGTTACCACGAGACGGGGAGCTGGCTGCTCGGAGTGGTCCTCGGGATCTTGGTTGCGACGCTCGGCGGGGCACTCTTCGGGCTCATCTCCGTACGCACCGAAGGGATCTATCTGCTGATGATCACCCTCGCGCTCGGGATGCTCGTGTTCTTCTTCGCGAACCAGAACTGTGAGATCTTCAACTGCCATCGGGGCATCGGTCCCGTGCCGGCTCCCAAGATCGGGCCGCTCGACCTGACGGCGGCGAATCCCTTCTACTACTTCTCGCTGGTCATCGCGGCGTTCGTGTACGCACTCGTGCGCTATGTGGGCCGGGCGCCGTTCGGTCTCGCCTTACAGGGGATACGGGACAACCCTCGGCGGATGCGCTCGCTCGGGTACTGGGTGGGTCTGCACAAGGTGTTGGCGTTCGGCTTCGCAGGCTTCATTGCCGGATTGGGCGGCATCTTGATGGTGTGGCACCGCGTCAACATGTCTCCGTCGGTGGTCGATCTGACCCGCAACATCGACATCCTGATTGTTGCGGTCGTCGGAGGCATCGCGTATGCAGAGGGCGCCTTCCTCGGTGCAGTTTTCTTCAATGTGGCAGATACGTTCACGGCCGAGTTCTTCACCCGTGAACGGTTCAACACGATCATCGGGCTGGTCTTCATCGCACTGCTGATCCTCTCGCCCAACGGGCTGTTGGGGATCCCGGCCCGTGTTCGCCGGGTGCTGCGACGTGCCCCGGTCAGGGGGGTCGCCGTGCTTTCGGAGGGAGAGGAGACCGTGGAATCAGAGCTTTTATGACCTCGAAGACATAACGGGACAACACCAAGGGAAGACCGTGACGGGACGACCCGAAGGAGGGAGAATCGGATGAGTCAGAACTGGAGAAGATCGTGGGCAGTGCTAGCCCTGTTCGTCGTGTTGGCGCTGATCGCCGCCGCCTGCGGCGGAGCCACCACCGAGACAACGGCGGCCGCACCGTCTGCAAACGCAACAACCACGAGCACCACGGCGGCCGCTACCGCGCAAGCCGGTGACGTCATCAAGCTGGGCGTGCTCGCCACACTGGAAGGGCCGTTCGTCGAGCCCGGCAAAGACGGCATCCGGGGTGTCTACATGGCGCTGGCCGAATACGGCGGCGACAGTGAGGGCAAGGGCGCAGTCGTCGCCGGCCATCCGATCGAGGTGTACGTCGAAAGCACCGACGCCACGGCAGAGGTGGCTCGTGACAAGGCCCGCAAGTTGTTCGAAGAAGACAACGTGGACATCATCATCGGACCACTGTCCGGCGATGAGGGCATCAACCTGGCCCGCTACATGCAAGGTGTGCCGGACAAGACGATGTTGAACGGTACGTCCGCAGCGCAGGACACGACGATGGATCCGGCCATCCGTTCGAAGCAGTTCTTCCGCTGGGGAACCGACGGTGTCCAATGGCAGGCAGGCCTCGGCAGCTATGCGTACAACGAAAAGGGCTACCGCAAGATGGTGACCCTTGGCGAGGACTACTCGTTCCCCTATAGCCAGGTCGAAGGCTTCATGATCGAGTTCTGCCGAGAAGGTGGCACCGTGGCGAAGAAGCTGTGGACCCCGCTCGGTGAGACGGACTACAGCTCGATCATCGCCGAGATCCAGGGCATCTCCGATCTCGACGCCGTGTACGTCGCCCTCGGTGGCAACGACGCCATCAACTTCCTGACGCAGATGCTGGACTTCGGTCTGGATCTGCCTCTCGTCGGCGGTTCGATCACCGTTGACCAGTCGATCCTCGGAGCCAAGGCTCCCCGGATCCGGGAGGTCGTGATCGGCACGCCTGCGGCAGGTCCCATCGCCGACGATATCCAGGACCAGGTCTACGTGGATTGGGTCAAGGCGTATCAGACGCTCTGGGAGGACGGCAAGGACTACCCGCTCACCGGGATTCGGTTCCCGCTGCCGTCGCTGTTCGCACATGGCTACTACGTGGACGCCAAGGCGGCCCTGCTGGCGCTCGAGAAGGTCGATGGCGACCTGTCGGGTGGGCAGGAGGCCTTCCGTGAGGCACTCCGTGGCCTCGAGTACGAGTCCCCGACCGGCATGGTCAGCGTGGACAAGAACCAGAACGCGATCGCGAACGAGTACGTGACCGAGGTCACCGAACGTGCCGATGGTGTGCTGTACAACAAGCTGGTCAAGGTCGCCGAGCAGGTGAACCAGACGCTTGGCGAGCCCGAGGACTTCTTCTTCCCGAACGGGACCTACCAGGGTCCATCTCGAGAATACCCAAGCTGTCCGTGACGGATACGGCGCGCCCAGAAGCGAACGTCCCCGTCCTGCAACTGCAGGGCGTGGGGCGTCGCTTCGGCGCGCTGCAAGCGGTACGAGATGTGACGATGGAGATTGCCGAAGGAGAGCGGCGTGCGATCCTTGGCCCGAACGGGGCAGGCAAGACGACGCTCTTCAACGTGATCGCGGGGGATTTCCTGCCCACGTCGGGCGACGTCTTCTTCTTTGGCACCAAGATCACCGACCTGCCGGCACACAAGCGGACCCGGATGGGTCTGGCTCGCACGTACCAGACGTCGCTGCTCTTTGGTGGACTGAGCGTTCGCGACAACATCTTCCTGGGTGTCAGGGGGGTCAAGCCGAGGCGGCTCAGCCTGCGGCGCCCGACCAAGAACGATCGTGATCATGCAACGGTGGAGCGACTCGCCGAGTCGGTCGGGCTGACATCTGTTCTCGATACGGGTGTCGACTCGCTGTCACATGGACAGCAGCGCCAGTTGGAGATCGCCATGGCATTGTCATCGTCTCCCCGGTTGCTCCTGCTCGACGAACCTGCGGCAGGGTTGTCTCCGAGTGAGCGCGCAGATCTCTTGACCCTTCTGGGAGGATTACCTCGGACGATCACCGTGATTCTCATCGAGCACGACATGGATGTGGCCTTGCAGGCCGCCGATTGGGTGACGGTGATGCACAATGGGTCCATCTTCGCCGAGGGCGATCCGGACGAGATTCAGGACAACCAGGTCGTCCTGGACATCTACCTTGGAGCGCGTGGACATGAGTGAGGCACTACTCGAGATCAGGTCACTCAACGTCTACTACGGGCGCAGTCACGTGTTGCAGGACATCGACCTGACGGTCGGTGACGAGCCGATCTCGCTGATCGGCCGCAACGGCATGGGCAAGACGACGCTCTGCAACGCGATCATGGGGCTCGTCCCGGCGGCCTCGGGCAGTATCGTGTTCGACGGTGCCGAGTTGACCAACCGAAAGACCCACCGGATTGCAGCTCAGGGCCTGGGGTATGTGCCACAGGGCCGGCGGCTGTTCCCTTCCCTCACCGTGGCGGAGCACCTGCGGCTCGTCCAGAGGAAGGGCAGTGCCAACGCGTGGGACCTCGATCGTGTGTACGAACTGTTCCCACCCCTGGCGGACCGCCGGGCGTTCGGCGCTTCGCTGCTGTCGGGCGGTGAGCAACAGATGCTGGCCATCGCACGAGCGCTGCTGCTCCATCCCCGCCTGCTCGTGATGGACGAGCCTTCGGAAGGCCTGGCACCGGTCATCGTGGATCAGCTCGTCGAGATTCTGCAGGGCTTGCGTGCGCACGGAATCGGGTTGCTGCTCATCGAGCAGAATCTCGGTGTCGCGACGAGCGTCTCGGACCGCCTTGCAGTGATGGTAGGTGGACGAATTGCACTCGAAACAACCTCCGAACGGATGCTCACCGATCGTGACGCGCAGCGCCAGTACTTGGGTGTCAGCCCGCACGGAGAAGAGCAGGAACACGAGGATTGACAATGGCAACAGTCGTATTGCTTGGAACGCTCGATACGAAGGCGACCGAATACGCCTTCTTGAAAGACAGGATCGCCGAAGCGAACTGTGATGTCGTCGTGATCAACGCAGGCGTGCTCGGCGACCCCGACTACCCGACCGACTACTCGCGTGCCGATGTGGCGGCCGCCGCCGGAGTGGGTCTCGAAGAGCTGGTGGATGCCGGCGACAGGGGAGCGGCGGTCGAGGCCATGGCACGAGGTGCCGCCGTGATCGTCGGGGACCTGTATCGGCAAGGACGCCTCGACGGGATTCTCGGCCTCGGGGGATCGGGCGGCTCATCGCTGATCAGCTATTCGATGCGCCTGCTTCCGATCGGTGTGCCGAAGCTGCTGGTCTCGACGATGGCTTCGGGCGAGACCCGCCCGTACGTCGGCACGGCCGATATCGCCATGATGTACTCGGTGGTCGACATCGCGGGCATCAACGAGATCTCGGCGAGGATCCTGGGGAACGCGGCCGCAGGTATCGCAGGCATGGCGAAAGCCCACGAGGCCTACGTCCCCGCCGATACGGGGAAACCGCTCGTCGGTGCAACCATGTTCGGGGTGACCACGCCGTCGGTGACCACGGCCCGCGAATGGCTGGAGAACCACGGCTACGAGGTTCTCGTCTTCCATGCCACCGGGACCGGCGGACAGTCGATGGAGGCGCTCATGGAGAGCGGCTACATCACCGCATCCCTGGACATCACGACCACCGAACTCGTCGACGAGCTGGTCGGCGGTGTGCTTTCGGCCGGACCGGACCGGCTCGAGACGGCCGGCCGGCTCGGCATACCTCAAGTCGTCTCCCTCGGCGCACTCGACATGGGCAACTTCGGACCGATCGGCACGGTTCCGGACGAGTACAAGGACCGCAACCTCTACGTGCACAATCCAACGGTCACGTTGATGCGGACCACTCCCGAAGAGTGCGCACAGCTCGGACGCACGATCGCCGCCAAGCTGAACGAGGCCAAAGGCCCGCTGACGGTGTTCATTCCCCTCAAAGGCGTGTCGGCGATCGCCACGGAGGGAGGCGTGTTCTACGACCCTGAGGCCGACGAGGCGCTGATCAGGGAGCTCGAGGCCCACCTCGACCCCTCGGTCGAGGTCGTCGAGATGGACACCGACGTGAATGACCCGGTGTTCGCCATCGCCATGGCGCAACGCCTCGACGAGCACTACCGGGCCTGGGCGGCGTCACGTTCGAAAGCCTGACCACAACAGTTACGACAGAGAAGGGAGGAGGACCGTGACCATGACGGGAAAAGAGGCGCTGGCGAAGTTGCGCAAGACGCTCGACAACGGCGGCGTGATCATCGGAGCGGGAGCCGGCACCGGTATCTCGGCGAAGTGTGCCGAGGCCGGTGGGACGGATCTCATCATCATCTACAACTCCGGTCGGTATCGCATGGCGGGGCGAGGCTCGCTCGCAGGGCTCATGCCGTACGGCGATGCGAATGCGATCGTGATCGACATGGCCCGCGAGGTTCTGCCGATCGTGAAGCACACACCGGTCCTGGCCGGAGTGTGCGGCACAGATCCGTTCCGGCTGATGGACAAGTTCCTCGACGAGGTCGAGGAGACGGGTTTTGCCGGTGTGCAGAACTTCCCGACGGTCGGCCTGATCGACGGGACGTTCCGCAAGAATCTCGAGGAGACGGGGATGGGCTACGGCCTCGAGGTCGAGATGATCCGCCTCGCGCACGAGAAGGGCCTGTTGACGACTCCGTACGCGTTCGACGAGGAGTCGTCCCAGGCGATGGCGGAGGCGGGAGCGGACGTGGTCGTCGCCCACATGGGGCTGACCACGAAGGGCTCGATTGGCGCCGAGACCGCCCTCACGATCGAGGGAGCCGCCGAGCGGGTACAACGGATACGGGACGCAGCGGTCGCGGTGCGAGACGACATTATCGTGTTGTGCCATGGAGGCCCGATCGCCGAGCCGGAGGATGCCGAATACGTCCTTCGCAACACGAGCGGTGTCGCGGGGTTCTTCGGTGCATCCAGCATGGAGCGCCTGCCCACGGAGATCGCCATGACCGCAAACATGAAGAGGTTCAAGAGCATCAGTCGCTAGGAGGCCGGCGCCGATCGGCAAAGGAGGCAACATGGCAGACGAGAGCAAGATCGTAAAACAGTTCCTTGGCGACGAGGACTTCCCGATCGATTGGGACAACGAGGCAGAGAAAGGCCTCTTCTGGGTCTACGACGACCTGCACTGCCCGCAGCCGTTGTCCCCGATGTACTTCGACATCGGGGGATGGTGGCTGACCTGCGATCACATGTTCCGCAGATTCGGCACACCGTTCGCTTCCGACTGGATCGCCAAGAATGTCAACGGGTATCTGTACACCGCGGCAGTGCCGGCCGATCCGGACTTCAAAGTCGAAGCGATGGAGTACTCCAACGTCTACTACCCGCGGGTCCCCAAGGACGATCCGGAATACGCCTCCAAGATCGGCGCCTATCTGGGTGCGGTCCTGCCGACGTATGGGCAGAACTTCGCGGATTGGTGGCGGGACCGGCTGGTACCCGAGATGCGCAGGAACTTCGACTACCTGGAGGATCGCATCGATCGCTGGGAGGAGATCCCGCTCATGGAGTGGGCGACCATCCTCGAAGACGCCATGGACATCCACGATCGTCACTGGAAGATCCACTGGATGCTGAACTTCGCCCAGCTCTCGGCCACGCTCAATCTTCAGGCCGTCATGGAGGAGGTACGGGGCGAGGCGGATCCGGTGCTCTTGGGCCGGCTGCAGAACTCCGCCGAGGACCGCAACTGGGACTCGATCGGGGCTCTGTGGAAGATGAAAGAGGAGATCAAGGGCGACGCCGAGTTGTCGGAGATGTTCTCCAAGGACACCGGGACGGAGGTGCTCGAAGCTCTCGAGGCATCCGAGCGGGGCCGCAAGTTCATCGCAGAGCGGCTCGAGCCGTATCAGCGTGAGTTCGGTTGGCACGCCGTGTGGAGTCACGAGTTCATCTTTCCCACCCGGTTCGAGAAGGCCCAGCCGGTCCTCGAAGTCATCAAGGGCTATCTCGAGACCGACTACGACTATCCGTCCACGGTGAAGAACCTTGCGGACGATATCGCGGCGGCCTCGGCCGAGATGCTCGAGGGTCTCGAAGGCGAGGCGCTCGAGAAGATGAGGGTGGCCAACGAGATCAACCTGAAGATGGCTCCGCTGACACCGGACCATCACTTCTACATCGACCAGGGCAGCAACGCTCACGTGCGGCTGGTCCTGGTGTGTATCGGTCGTCATCTGGTGAAGATGGGAGTCCTCGACGAGGCGGACGACGTGATCTACCTCAAGTACAACGAGCTGCGGTACTTCCTGGGCGATCCGGAGAACTTCGATGCACGCAGCATCATCGCCGAGCGCAAGGCCGAGCGAGAGGCGGCCTACGCGGTCCGGCCGAAGGACTGGATCGGCACGGCGACCGAGTCGCAGCTCGAGTTCCCCTACCTGGGCCTCTGGGGATTCCCGGATCGGCTCTACATGGAGCAGCCGGAGGCCGAAGACCAGATAGCGGGTCTGGCCGCCTCGCCCGGTGTGTATCAGGGCACCGCCAAGGTGGTGCTCAGCGTCGACGAGTTCGACCTGGTCAACAAGGGCGACATCCTGGTGTGTCAGATGACCAACCCGGCCTGGGTTACGCTGTTCACCAAGATCAGTGGCCTGGTGACCGACGCGGGTGGTCTCACGTCACACCCGGCCGTGCTTGCTCGCGAGTTTGGAATCCCGGCTGTGATCGGGACCTCGGTGGCGACGCAAAAGATCAGAACGGGTGACCGCCTCCGGGTCAACGGTTCGACTGGCGTCGTGGAGATCCTCTCCGAGGGCGATAGGGAGGGAGACGTTATCGGGTCTGATCTATTCAAGACATGAGTGCTTCAACCGGGCATCATTCGGATCCTGTGGAGCGCAACGTACTGAGTGCGCAGGTGAAGGACCGGATCTTGCAGCAGATCCTCGAAGGTGAGCTGGCACCCGGGTCTCGTATCGTCGAGACCCGGATTGCCCGCGAACTCGGAACGAGCCAGGCGCCGGTGCGCGAGGCGCTCCGAGACCTGGCGACGCTCGGTCTCGTGGATATGGAGCCCTATCGCGGGGCTCGTGTCCGGCGACCGACGAAAGTCGAGCTCGTGGAGGCGATGGAGGTGCGCGCAGAGTTGGAGGCACTCGCCGCCAGACAGGCCTGCAGCCGTGTCGACGACGGCGTGTTGGCGGATCTCCGAGCATTGATCGATGAGATGCAACGCTTCGCCGACGCCGGGGACACCCATGCCCATGCATTGAACAACACCGAATTCCACGCGACCGTGGTGCGAGCATCCGGTAACAGGACCCTGGAGCGGATATGGTCGATGCTGGAGCCGTACGCTCGCACCTACGTCACCGCCATGGCCCCCGGAACCGACCTGACGTGGCTCACGCAGCGCCATGTCGGCATCGTCGAAGCGCTCGAAGCTCGAGATCCCGAGCGAGCGGGCGAGGCGATGCGGGTGCACGCCCGTGAGGCCCAGGAACTGATCCTGGCCATGGATGAATCGATGTTTGGCAAGAAGACCTCTGGCGCCGAGGGGGATGATTGAGCCCGACGAGTGGAGACAACCGACGCCGCCTGCAGAGGCCGGTCGCACGCTGAGCGGCCTTGGCATCGTGAGCGTCCGCACCGCCCTGTCGATGCGCGATGTCACGCCGTCGCCGTTGGAGCCTCGGGGCCGGAGCGGCCGGCCGGTCCCGGTCGAGTGCTCACAACCGTTTGAGAAGAAGAGAAGCAATGCGGTCATCACCGATGCGCCGCGAGTAGGGAGCAGAATGATGTTGCAACTGTCGGAGGAGATGTCTGCCGGGAATGCACGCCTGCGGGTGGATGTCCACGGAGCCCACCCCAGAGACCATGTGCTGGAGGACATGAGCTTCCTCAACTACCGATTGGCCGATGTGCGCATCGAACCCGAGGTCACACTGAGCACTCCGGACATCGTCTGGAATCAGGAAGGCGCCAAGGCGATCTCGTACGATGGCAACGTCATGACCTTCGATGGCGACTGGGCCGACGGACCAGTCCAGAAGGTCATCGTGACCATGCTGGCGTTGCGGATGGAAGCCGTCGGCCTGCACCCGTTCCACGCTTCCGCGGTGCGGTATCGTGACAAGACGATCGTCTTTCTGGGCGGTGAGTCGAACCACGGCAAGAGCATGGGCCAGATCGAGGCGTGCAGGCGCGGCGGCCGGCTCGTGTCCACGGAGACGACGGTGATCGACGAGTCCGGACGAGCGGTCATGGGGTCCAAGGACGTGTTCCTGAAGAAGCGGGCCAAAGGAACCGAACGAGCTGACAAGGCCGCGCCCAATCAGGGAGTGACCAAGTTCTTCGGTGAGATGCCCACGTGGGAGACCTATGAGGAGCCGAGCAAGGTCGACATTGTGATCGTGCCTGCGATCGACGGCAACTTCGCACCCAGCATGGTCGAGATGATTCCCTTCGAGGCACAGTTTCAGACGCTGCACTCGTTGCAGAACTACTTCCTGCTGAATGAGTTGCTGGCTCCCGGATGGCCGATGCCCATCGTCGACACCGAAGCTCTCCGCAAGAAGCGTGCCGGCTTCGTGCAGTCGTTCTGCGATCTTCCGTACTTCTTCATCCGCGCCGCCACACCCCAGGTGCTGATGGACGAGGTCGACAAGGTGATCTGAGAGGAGTTCGATGGAGGTGGGTGCAGGCAACCCGGCGTCGGATCGGCCGGCCGTGCGGATGGGCGAAACGTCATGATGCAGACGTTCGAGTACGTGCGGCCGCACAGCCTGTCGGAGACTCTGAGCCTGCTGGGCGAACACGGCTCACAGGCCCGTGTCCTTGCCGGCGGAACCGACCTGATCGTCGGCATGCGGTCCGGGAAGCTGTCGGCGCACGCCGTCATCGATCTCAAGCGGGTCGGCGAGTTGCGGCCGGCGATCACCGAGCACGATGGTGCCTTGCGGATCGGCGCAACGGTCGTGCTCACCGACGTGATCGAAGACGAACGCGTCAAGGATGCCTTCCCCGCCTTGATCGAGGCGGCGTCGGTCGTTGGATCGGTCCAGATTCGCAACCGGGCAACGCTCGCCGGGAACATCTGCAACGCATCGCCTGGCGCGGATACGGTCCCCGCCCTGATGATCTACGACGCGGTCGTGAATGCGGTGAGTGAGTCGGGTGAGCGCCGGGTCCCGCTCGCCCGGTTCTTCGTCGGACCGGGGCAGACGGTCCTCGAGCCGGGCGAGATCGTCACGTCGATCGATGTGCCGTTTCCCAACCGGCCGGTCGGGGCCGCATTCGAGCGGATCGCCCGTCGGAGGGGGATGGACTTGTCCGCAGTCAATGTCGGCTGTCTGGTCGGAGGAGATGGCATCACCCGTTTCGCCTTTGGCGCCGTCGGGCCGACAGCATTCGTCGTCGAGGATCGGAGTGGTCGTCTGGCAGATCCGGCCTTGGGCGAGGAAGAGAAGGAGCGCCTCTTGAGTGATCTCGCCGCACATGCCGACCCGATCTCCGATCTGCGGGCAAGCCGCGAGTACCGCCAGGCGATGTTGCCGGTGCTCGGCAAGCGGGCACTTGCAGCCGCTCTCGGACGGCTGACGGGATGGTTGTGATGCAGACAAAGACCATCCCGGTTTCCTTCACCGTCAATGGCAGGCGATGCTCGCTGGAGGTGGCGCCGCACCACACGCTCCTGGATGTCCTCCGTGACCAGTTGGAGCTCACCGGTACGAAAGAATGCTGTGCGGAAGGCGAGTGTGGCGCCTGCACGGTGCTCGTCGACGGTCGTTCGGTCAACTCCTGCATCATGCTGGCCGCAGAAGCGCAGGGGAGCGAGATCATGACGGTCGAGGGGCTCGCGACCGACGGCCGGCTCGGTCCGCTTCAGGAGGCGTTCCTCGACGAGGGTGCCCCGCAGTGTGGATTCTGCATTCCCGGCCAGTTGATGTCGGCTCACGCCCTGTTGAATCAGAACCCTCGCCCCGGCGTCGATGACGTGCACGAGGCCCTGGCGGGCAACCTGTGTCGATGTGCGGGATACGTACAGATCACCAAGGCGGTGCTCGCCGCCGCCGAAATGGGGGACCGATGAGTGCCAACGTCGTCGGAAGCTCACCTCGCAGGGTCGGTGGGATCGGGCGCGTCACCGGGGCCCAGGAGTACCTGGCCGATATCCGTCTGGCGAACGTCCTCCACGTCAAGCTGGTGCGCCTCGACTGTGCGCGAGCCCGGATTCTCTCGATCGACGGCATCGCCGCGATGCGAGTTCGCGGGGTCCGCCTCGTCATCACCGCCGCCGACCTGCCACAGCCGGTTCCACGCTTCGGTCCCAAGTTCAGGGATCGGCCGATCCTCGCCGTCGGTGAGACCAAATACCATGGCGAGCCGGTCGCGGCAGTTGCCGCCGAGACACGAGACGCGGCCGAGGAGGCGGCGCGCCTCGTCCACGTGGAGTATGAGGTGCTCGACGGCGGTGTCTTCGGTGTGGCCGGGGCGCTCGATCCGGCGTCACCACTCGTTCAGGACCCCGCGATTCGCCCGAACGATCCGCTCGCCGGCACGAACACTCTGCACGAACACGATTTTGGCTGGGGCGACGTCGATGTGGCACCGGCGGATCTCATCGTCGAGAACACCTACTCGTTCCCGATGGTCACCCACTTCACGATCGAGCCGCACGGCTTCATGGCGGCTCCCGATGGCGACGGGATCGCGATGTGGAGCTCGATCCAGCATCCGTATCTGCTGCAGAAGACGATCGCCGAGCTCTTGGATCTGCCCTTGGCGAAGGTGCGCGTCTTCGCCCCGGACCCCGGGGGAGGTTTCGGAGGCAAGCAGATCCCCAAGTACGAGCCTCTGCTCGCGTTCATGGCACTGCGCACCGGGCGGCCGGTGCGGCTGATCCTGACGCTGGCCGAGACGTTTCAGGCGGTTCGACGGGCCGCGACGGAGGTCCGGTTCCGCACCGGTTTCCTGTCGGATGGAACGATGGCGTTCCAGGACGTCGAGGCGAACTTCCTGATCGGCGCGTACGCCGACATCGCAGACCGTGTCGTGGCGAAGGCGAGTTACCTCGCCTGCGGTCCGTATCGCGTTCCCGCAGTGCGGATCAAGGCACGAACACTGCTGTCGCACACGACGCCGAGCACCGCGTTCCGCGGGTTCGGCATTCCGCAGATCACCTGGGCGAGAGAGTCCACTATCGACGAAGGAGCTCGTGCGCTCGGAATCGACAGGGTCGAGATTCGCCTGCGCAACCTCGCCCGTCGCGGGGAGACGTTCATTCCCGGCGACACACCGGCCGACGGCGACTGGTCACAGACCGTCCGAAAGGCTGCCGAGCTGATCGAGTGGGGGACCCCCCTGACGCCCAAACGTGGCCGCGGACTCGCCCTCGGCCTCAAATCCGGGCCGACGACGGGCCTCTCCTACTCGACCGTGAGGTTCTTGGCGGACGGGAGCGCTCTCGTCCTCAGCGGCACGTCCGACATGGGCCAGGGTGCGCGCACGGTCTTCGCCCAAATCGTCTCCGAGGAGCTCGGGATACCACTCGAGCGGATCTCGGTCATCATGGGCGACACCGGGGTGATCCCCTACGATCAGCAGACGTCCGCCAGCCGTTCATCGGTCCTCATGGGCACGGCCGTGCTGCGCGCCTGCCGGGACGTACAGGCAAAACTGTGCGCCATGGCGTCGCGTCTCTACGAGGTCGAGGAGTCCGAGATCGTCGTCGAGCACGGTGTCGTTCGTCTTCCCGGTCGGGATCTCTCGGCGGTGGACGTGCTCCAGTCCGGCCTCGGTCGCCTGGGCGGAGAGATCATCGGGAACGGGGAGATGCGTAAAGATGTCGAACCCGACCATCCCCTCGGTGGTACTGCGGCTTTCTTCGAGTTCAACTGTACGGCGTTCGAGGCCGAGGTCGATGTGGAGACGGGCGAGATCCTTCTCGTGAGCCATGTCACCGTCAGCGACGTGGGCCGAGCCCTCAACCCGCTCCAGGTCGAGGGACAGGACGACGGCGCGGCCATCATGGGTCTGGGTCACACGCTCATGGAGCACATCGTTCTCGACGAGTCCGGCCGGATTCGGAATCTCGGCGCATTGGACTACCGGATCCCGACGATGAAGGACCTTCCCCTCAAACTCACAGGCGAGATGGTCGAGAACGCCGATGGTCCCGGACCGTACGGCATCAAGGGGATCAGCGAAGGAGCCCTTCTGGCGGTGTCACCGGCCGTGGCGTCCGCGGTGACCGACGCCACGGGCGTGGTCATTCGCGATCTGCCGCTGACACCCGAGCGGGTATGGCGAGCACTCGAGGAGACGAGATGACCATCCACGAAGAAGTCGGACCGATCGCGAACATGCCTGCTATCAAGATCGTCGAGGCAGCTCGACTCGTGAAACAAGGTTGGTGGTTCTCGCTGGCGACCTCACGGTTCCCGGGCATGCCTCTCTTCCCGGGCCATCCGCCGTTTCAGGTCCTCAACTACCGGACCCCACCGGGGATTCGCGCCGAGGGTGCTCAACCGTGGGGACCTCCGAACGACGCAGGCCTCGGGTACATGGCCGAATACGTGATGGCCACATCCCACTCGGGCGCTCATGTCGATGCTCTCGCCCACATGACCGTCGGCGAGGATGACCACTGGTATGGCGGCGGCAACGCCGGTGAGCATCTGACCGACGAGGGCCCGTCGGTCGGCGACGCCGAAAAGCTTCCACCCTTCTTCACGCGGGGAGTACTGCTCGATGCCGCCGGGTATCGCGGCGTCCAGGCGTTGCCTGCCGGCTCGCCGGTCGGTGCCGAGGAGCTCGACGCCATCGCCGCCCGGGAGGGGGTCGAGGTTCGCCCTTGGGACACCGTCCTGATCCGCACCGGCTACCTGGCTTTCTGGCCGGACCGTGAGAAGATGGCCGAGCACAAGACCGCCGGACCCGATCTCTCCGCCGGCGAGTGGCTGCTCGAACGCGGCGTGGTTGCGACAGGAACCGACACCGAGACCTATGAGGTCCAGCCGGCGCCCGACAGGGGGACGCCGGCCAATCCGCAGCCGGTCCACACCCGGCTGCTGATCGAGGCCGGCATCTACCTCATGGAGAGCGTGTATCTGGAAGAGCTCGCCAAGGAGGGGATCCACGAGTTCCTCTTCGTCGCGCTGCCGGTCAAGATTCGTGGTGCAACCGGGTCGATGATCGACCCGCTCGCCGTTATCTAGAAAGAGGTGGGGATGAAAGCGCTGGTCGTTACCGAACCGAACCGGTTCTCCGTCGAAGAGGTCGAGCAACCCGAGCCGGGGCCCTTCGAGCTGCTTTGCCGGGTACGCGCGGTGACCATCTGCGGCACGGACGCTCACCTGCTGCACGGCGACTATCCGGGATTCTGGCCTCCCTCGTATCCGTTCATACCGGGTCACGAGTGGTCGGGTGAGGTGGTGGAGGTGGGGCCTGGAGCCGAGCTTCTCGGCTGGAGCGTCGGCGACAGGGTCGCAGGAACGTCTCATGACGCGTGCGGTTTCTGTCAGAAATGTGTCGAAGGTCGCTACAACCTGTGTGAGAACTACGGGAACCCCCGTCTGCACCGCCAATACGGCCACAACTGGCAGGGAGCGTTCGCGGAGTACGTGGTGCACGGTGTGAAGAGTGTGTTTCACCTGCCCGATGCGTTGACCTTCAGCGAAGGCGCCACTCTGGATCCGGCATCGATCGCCCTGCACACCGCCAACCGGGGCGGGAATCGTCCGGGAGACACCGTCGTGGTGATCGGCCCTGGCCCGGTGGGCCTGCTGGCCGCGGATGCGGCACGAGCGAGGGGAGCGGGCCGTGTCATCGTCGCTGGTCGCGGCAGCCGTCTCGCCAAGGCCGCCGATCTCGGCAACGAGACCGTCGACGTCGACTCCGAGGACCCGGTTCTCGCGGTCAGGAGCACGACAGGCGATCAGGGGGCCGATGTCATCCTCGAATGTGCCGGAGTTCCACAAACACTGCAGTGGAGCCTCGCCATGGCGCGAAAAGGTGGGCGAATCGCGGTGGTGGGCATACCTGTCGCGGGGGTCGAGCTCGCCCTCCAGAACCTCGTGCTGTACGAATACGAGCTGGTCGGCGTGCGCGCCTCGGCAGGTGAGATGCGCCACGTGATTCCGCTCGTCGTCGACGGACGGATCAGAGTGCGAGAATTGATCACCCACCACTTCGCCCTCGAGGGCTTCGCCACCGCTCTGCAGACCTTCAATGAGCGTCGCGATGGTGCCCTCAAGGTCATCGTGGAACCGTAGACACCGATTGGGGATGTGAGTTGAGCAAAGTGTTCGTGTTCGCCTGCACGGGGAATATCGGCAGGTCACCGCTCGCCGCCGCCGTGGCTCGCCGGCGTCTGGCCGAGGCGTTGGGGATCTCCGAGACCGACCTGGCAGGCAATGGGATCGAGGTGACCTCGGTGGGCACGCATGCTCCACCTCGTTTCCGCGCGGCTCGTTTTGCCATCGCCGCCGGTGATGAGGTGGGTGTCGACCTGCGAAGTCACCGTTCCAGGAGGATGAACCGGAAGCTCGCCGAGACGGTGACTCGCGTCTATTGCATGGAACAGGGTCAGGTCGAGCATCTGGTGGCGAAATACCCTGTGTTGGAGGGCAAGGTGGAGATGCTCCGACCCGATGGGGAGCCGGTGCCCGACCCGCGAGGCAAGGACCTCGACTTCCACCGAGAGGTCCGCGAGCGCATCGACGAAGCGCTCGGCCGGCGCATTCCCGAACTCGTGGCCCTCGTCGACGACGTGTAGAGGCAAGGACGGTGTAGGAAATGGCACCTCCTAATGGGGGTGTTGTGACAGGCTGGGTTCGAACCGCCGGCTGGTGAGCACTGGTGTCCCCTCCGTCCTCTCCCGAAGCCTCCAGGTCACTTCTTCTCTTTGCTTCCCCCCGGGGGGAGCAAAGAGCGGGTCCGGCACTTCCCCTCGAGGGGGTGGCAAAGAGGGGGTCGCGACGAGAACCCGGGGCAACACGACTCGCCGTCGGCTGCTCAGAGGAGCGGCATCACTTCGGTGGCGACTCGTTCGAGCGTCTCGACCTGCTGGGTGTACGGCATCCCGGAGAACACCGAGCGTGCCACGATGTGCAGGGGCACACCGACTCGGTCCTGCACGGCGTGGAGCCGTTCTGCGATCTGTTCCGCCGGTCCGACCAGCACCGTCGCTCGCAGCTGCTCCTCGGTGGCCGGGTCGAGTGGCGGGGGAGCGGGAATCGGCCCTGCCCGTCCGGCGGAGATCTCCATGTCCTCGTACTTCCAGCGCATGTGATGGACGTGCTCTCGAATCTCCGACCAGCCCCGATTCGCGTTGTCGCTCGGGTAGATGATGGCGTAGTGCGCCCAGGTGAAACGATCGGGATCCCGGCCGTGGCGGCGCATCTCCTCGGTTGCCGTCTTGATCTGTGCCTCGAGGACTTCGGGGGTCGCATTGGAGAAGAAACCGTCCGCGAAACGGGCGGCCCGCCTGACTGCGGCGGTGGCACCTCCTCCGATCCAGATGGGAATGTGTCCGGTCGGGGTGGGACGCACGGCCAGCTCGGGGAAGTCATAGACCTGTCCTTCGTGGCGAAACGGCAGGCCGGACCACGCCTTGGGGAGGATGTCGAGGATCTCGTCCATGGCTCTTCCGCGTGTGTGGAGATCGGCGCCAAAACCGGCGTACTCGATGTTGGACCAGCCGAGACCGAGACCGAGGATCAACCGTCCGCCGCTGATCAGGTCGACGACTGCCGCATCTTCCGCGAGTCGGAGAGGGTGGTGCAGCGGCGCCACGATCACGCCGGTCCCGATGCTGATCCGGGACGTGCGCGCCGCCATGGCCGCCGAGAACGGCAGCAGGGACGGCGCGTAGCCGTCGTCGACGAAATGGTGTTCGGTCGTCCAGATGGACGCGTAGCCGAGCCGTTCCGCCTCGACCGTGAGATCGAGCGCCTCTCGATAGAGATCCTCCCACGTGCGGGGGTCACCGGCGGTCCGCTGGCAGGAGATCAGACCGACGCCCACGTCCATGGGCTCACTCCCCACAGCCGGTTCCTCCCTGGATCGACACGACCGTGCCGTCGGGCCCGCTGAGGAAACCCCACAGAACGCCGGGCTCGGGAACGGACACGTGGAAGTAGTCACCGAACTCGTCCGACTGGATGTCGACGGCGTCTCCGTACGCTGCACGAAGGTCCTCGGTCGTCGAGCCGAGCCCGATGCCCTCGGCGGTCTCGAGACCGAGCAGATCGACGTCGTAGAGGACGTAGCTGTAGAAGAAGAAGTGCCGTGTCCCTTCATTCGCCCACTGGGTTTTCGCATTCGTGTAGACGGTCGTCAGGTTCGACCAGTCCAGAACCCGGATCGAGGTACCGGGGCAGGGCCCATAGACCTGGTCCCCTTCGTTGTTCGTCGGCGGTACCCACCCCGTGTCGGTGGTCGGAGGTCCGAGAATCTCTGCGAACGACGCGATGGCCTCCTCGGCGTCGGTGCCGAACATGATCCCGTCGACGTTCTCCGGTCCGAGAATCAGGATCTCCGACGGCGGGAGCGTGGTGCCCGTCGTCGTGGTCGTCGGCTCGGTCGTCGTCGACGAGGAGGTCGTGGTCGGTTCCGTCGTCGTGGTGGTTGTCGGAGCCGACGTGGAGGTCGTCGAGGTCGTGGTGTTCGTGGAGGTCGTGGTGGTCGGCGCGGCTGCCACAGTGCTCGTAGGCTCCGTATCGGAGGACTGGTTCGTCAACACCACGATGGCCACCGCAGCGAACACGAGTACGACGGCGCCCGTGAGCACGCCGATGATGCGTCTCTGTGCCGGGGTCACGCGATCCTCGCCGGGTTCGGCCAGTACCGTGCGATGACCGTATGGAGCAGCGCATCGACGGGAAGGGGGCCGAGTTGTCTGCTGTCACCGGCGGAGAGGCGCCGGGCATCGCCCAGGACGACGGCCTCGTGGGCGTCGAGACTCCATTCGGTGTCCGGTCCGGAGGACTCGTCGGTCCACGGCTCCTCGAGGATCGAACCGTCGACGAGCACTCTGCCGTCTCGTATCGTCACCTGCTCACCGGGCAGGCCGATGACCCGTTTCACGAGCCAGAACTCGGGCCTGGCCGGATGTTCGAATACGACGATGTCTCCCCGCTTCGGAGTTCGCTCCCACGTCAAGACTCGGTCGCCCGGCCGGAGAGTTGGCGTCATCGAGACTTCGCTGATCTCGAAGCGAGCAAGCCGTTCGTAGACCCGCCGCGCTGCGACACCGCCGGCCAAGGCCGCGATCACTGTGCTCGTGATGCGTAGCTTTCCCATGGGCGATCTCCGTTGGCGATGTCCTGAGTGTATCGTCGGCAGCGTCAGCCCATCTCGCGAGGAGGTATTCATGGGCCTGTTTGCCCCCGTACGTGTCGCCCATGCCCACTGTGATCTGTTCTGCGGGGTCTATGACCCGGCGCAGGCGAAGATCGAGGCGATGTCCGTTCTCAAGATCACCGAGAAGTACCAGGCATCCGACGATCCCGTGTTTCGCGACCGTGCACTCGCCCTGAAAGAGGAGCGGGCCGAACTGGTCAAACATCATCTGATGGTGCTGTGGGCCGACTTCTTCGGACCCGAGCACGTCGCCGCGTTTCCGCAGCTTCACGATCTGTTCTGGCGTGCGATCAGGCAAGCGGGCGTCGCAAAGAAGACCGTCGACCCCGAGGACGGTCGCAGGCTGCTCGAACTGATCGACGAGATCGCCGAGATCTTCTGGCAAACCGACAAGGCGAAGGCGATGGGTGTCTACCCGCCGAGTTGAGGGCCGCGGGGTTCTCGAACTGACGGCGGGTCGCGGAACGTGTCGACCGACGGCCGGAGGTGGCAGTGAGCAGTTTGTTTACGATCGAGCAGCATGATTGCGTGGCCGTCGTCACGTTCGACGACGGCAAGGTGAACGCAATCTCTCATGCCGTTGTCGACGGATTCACAGAAACCTGGGACACCATCGAGTCCGACGAGAACGTTCGAGCCGTCGTGTTCTCCGGCCGTCCGGGACAGTTCTGCGCCGGCTTCGACCTCAAGACGATCATGCTTGGGGGTGATCGGCGAAATGAGCTCATCATGAGAGGGTGGGACCTCGTGCTGCGCCTCTTGGAGTGCCCGGTGCCGGTCGTGATCGCATGCACTGGGAACGCAGTTGCCGGAGGAGCGGCGTTGCTGCTCACCGGCGACGTTCGCCTCGGGGCGGCAGGCAATTTCAAGATCGGGTTCAACGAGGTGAGCATCGGCATACCTCTGCCCGCCATGGTGGTGGCGCTGGCCGCCGACCGGCTCGTCTCCCGGGAGGTCTTCGCGGCCACCGCGGGTGCGCGCATCTATTCGCCGGCGGATGCGATCGAAGCCGGGTTTCTCCATCGTGTGTTTCCCCCCGACGATCTTCTCGATGGAGCTCTCGAAGAGGCCGGCAGGCTGGCGTCACTACCCGGGGATGTCTTCCAGATGACCAAGCAGGCTCTGGTCTCCCCAACGGTTCGCCGGATGCGTGAGCGCATTCCGGACGACATGGAGCTGCTTGCCCGTATCGGGGGCTGATCGAGCCGCCGGTCTTCGTCACGGTGTTGTTTCGGGGGATCGGAGGCTCTTCGGTCATCCTGGTCGGTATCTCATGTTTCGTGCTTTGCATCGCGACAGAGCATCGGTGCGGGGCCGCGAGGCGGGCATCGCAGCGCCTGCCGGCTGTTGGACACCGCCGAAATGCGTGCGAAGTGTTGCTCGGCGGGCTCCTACAGGGCCGTGTCGTCCAGTTTGGTGAACAGCGGGCCGATCTCGCCGAGGCGAGCGCCCTCAGGAACATCGGGCCGGCGCAATCCGCCCTTTCCGGCCTTCAGTCCGAGCATGTCGTGGAGACGAGCCGACGTGAACGGCAGATAGGGCAGGAAGCCGACACCCAGTCCGGCGATCGCCGAAAGCGCAGTCCAGAGAATCGTTGCGGCGCGTTGCCGGTCCTGCTTGATGACCTTCCACGGTTCCTGGGCGTTGAGGTAGGCGTTGACGGCTTGCGCCCCTTGCATCACGGTCCGCAGCCCCGAGCGCAACTCGACGTGCTCGATGAGATCCGCCTCGTCGGAGAGCGTCCGATCGATCGTGTCGAGGAGCTCGCGATCCTCGGCGGCGAGCGTCCCGGGCGTGGGAACCATTCCGTCGAAACTGCGAGCCGTCAGGTTCAGGACCCGGTTCACGAGGTTCCCCCAGGTGGCGACCAACTCTTCGTTGATACGTCGTACGATCTCGTCGTCGGACAGGTCGGTGTCGTTCTGCTCGGGAAGCGACGCCGCGAGTGCGTAGCGCAATGCGTCGGGCTCGAGCCGCTCGGTGTACCAGGTGATGGACCTTCCGATCCCGCGGCTGGCCGATCCCTTCTCCCCTTTGAACGTCACATACTGGTTGGCAGGGACGTCGGTCGGCAGGTTGAGCCCCTCGTACCCCATGAGTTGACACGGCCAGATGACGGCATGGAAGACGACGTTGTCCTTGCCGATGAAGTAGTACGACTCGGCTTCCGGGTCCTCCCACCAGGCTTGCCAGGCTTGCGGATCGCCGGTCCGCTGTGCCCACTCCTTGGCAGCGGACAGGTAGCCGATGACGGCCTCGAACCACACGTAGATACGCTTGCCCTCTCCCAGATCCGAGAACTCGGGAGGAAGCGGGATTCCCCAGGTCAGATCCCGCGTGATCGCTCGATCGTGCAGGCCGTCCTTCGTGAATCCGATCGCCATGTTCTGGACGTGCTTGCGCCAGCCCTGTCGTGATTCCAGCCATGCCAACAGGCGTTCCTCGAACGCGGACAGACGCAGGAAGTAGTGCTCGGTCTCACGCATCACCGGCGTGGTGCCGGAGAATCGGCTACGAGGATCGATCAGATCCTCGGGGTCGAGCTGGCGGCCACAGTCGTCGCACTGATCGCCGCGCGCCCCCGTGTATCCGCAGAACGGGCAGGTGCCTTCGACGTACCTGTCGGGCAGAAAACGTTCCGCTTCGGCGTCGTAGAACTGTGGTGTCGACTTGGCGACGATGTACCCGTGCTCGTGGAGACGCCGGAAGACGTCCCAGGTCACCTCGCGGTGATTGTCGGTTCCTGTCGTCGTGTACAGGTCCCACGAGATACCGAGACTCTTCCAGTTGGAAAGGAACTCCTGGTGGTACCGGTCGACGATAACCGCCGGTTCGACTCCCTCCTGATCGGCGCGTACGGTGATCGGGGTCCCGTGAACGTCGCTTCCGGAGACCATCAGGACCTGGTTGCCCGCCAGACGGTGGTAGCGGGCGAAGATGTCGGCCGGGAGATACGCACCAGAAAGGTGGCCGAGGTGACGCGAGCCGCTTGCGTACGGCCACGCGACGGCGACGAGGATGTGCCGAGAACCACTCATGGCCGCGCAGCGTACCAGGCGGGCCTCTGCCTACGGCACCACCGGCCGGGTGGTGTCGGTGCGGTCCACCATCACGACTCCCACGAGGATCAGGACTGCCGCGACACCGATGGCGGCGGTGAGGCGTTCGGACAGGAAGACTGCCCCGGTGATCAGGCTGACCAGGGGAACGAGATAACCGATCAGCGAGGCGCGTGTTGCGGTGGTCTGTTGCACGACCCAGAGAAACCCGATGAACGGCAGGACGGTTCCGATCGTCGCCAAGTATCCGAGCAGCCCCCACGAGACCGCGCCGATCGAACCGATCGCCGTCGTCCCGAGGACCTCGGCCACGATCAGCGACGCGCCGGCGCCGACGACGAACTGCGGACCCGCGAGCTCGGAGACGCTGTAACGCTGCGTGTAGGTGCGGCTCAGCACACCGCCGAGTGAAGCCAGGGCGATTCCCAGGCCGGACCAGGCGACACCGACCAGCGGGTCGCCTCCGACGATGCCGCTCTCGCCGGTTGCGATCAGCACGGCCACGCCGGAGAACGCGACAACGAGACCGCCAAGCTTCTTGGCGCTGAACGGTTCGTCGGCGAGGAGGAAGTGCGCCCACACCGCCGTCGCGATCGGTACGAGCGTTACGAGCAGGCCCCCGAGGCCGGCAGAGATGTGCTGGAGGCTCAGGGTGAAGAAGATCGTCGGTCCCGACATGTTCACGATTCCGATGGCCAGTCCCGCGAGCCACGCTCCACGGTTCGCCGTCAGGCCTCTTCGCCACAGGAGCCATCCGACCAGCAGGAAGGCGGACAGCAGGTAGCGGATGGAGATCAGGGTGAACGGATCGACGCCGTGGAGCAGGACGCTGCGCGTGGCGACGCCGCCGGTACCCCACCCGAATGCTGCGAGCAGCATCGCGATCCAGATCTTCCTGTTCACCGCAGGCAGACTAGGTGTGTCGCGCGTGGACGCCGCCCTATCGCCTGCGGGCTCCCCAGCGCCGCACGACGTACAACCAGAGCGGTCCCGGATCCCGGGTCTCGGGAATCGGGTCGGCGGGCGGGACGGGTTCGGGCCGAGGTACCGGCGGCGGTTTCGCGGCGTCCTCGAGGCGACCTCGCAGCTCTCTGACCCGTTCCTTGAGGAACTGGGCTTCGGTCTCGGCCTTTGCCGCCCGCTCGCGGGCGTCGGCGAGCTGCTGTCCCGCCTCATGCAGATTGCCGAGCTGGTTGAGGATCCGTCGCCACTCGTCGATCGGGACGAGCATGGACCCCTCTGGGACCGGTGGTTCGGGCGGAGTCGGCGGTGGTGCCTGGGCCCGAGGTGTCTGCCGGGCATGCGATTGCGGATGTCCGAGGTGGCGTGCCCGCTCGATCACGTCGTCCCTCAGGACCAGCCGTGACTCACCATCCAGCTTCGTGGAGACCTTGCGTTTGCGCGCCCAGTTCCGGATGGTTCTTGTGGGAACGCCGGCGAGGTCCGACGCCTGCTCGAGTGTGATCCAGCCACGTGGCGGTGGGGGAGGGCTGGGACTCTGCCAGACGAATGCGGGGTCCATGTGTCTTGAGGTTAGTGCGACGGTTCGGCGGTCGTTGACGTCGACTGCTTGTCGTGTGCCGATTCCCCTAGGATGCTCCTATGCCTTCGGAGCAGGAAGTACGTGAGCTGGTTCGCTCCGCCGTCGAAGCTCTGACCAAGTCTGCACCTTCCCCGGCGTTGCCGACCGAAACCGTTTCAGGTCCAATCGCCATCGCCGTGGGGGCGGACCACGGGGGCTTTCCCTTGAAGGAGAAGATCGCCTTTTCGTTGAGGGAACGCGGCTACGACGTCCATGACTGCGGGACCAACAGCAGCGAGCCGGTCGACTACCCGGAGTTCGCCCACGCGGTTGCCCGACTCGTCGCCGACGGGACGTGTCGATGGGGGATCATCGTCGACGGAGCCGGCATCGGATCCTGCATCGTCGCCAACAAGGTGCCGGGCATCAGAGCGGCGCTGAGCTATGACCTGTCTTCGGCCCGGAACAGCCGGGAACACAACCACGCTAATGTCCTCACTCTCGGCGCAGGCCTGATCGGAACCGGCCTCGCGATGCAGATCGTGGAGGAATGGCTGGCGACCGAATGGGGTCCAGGACGCCACGAACGACGAGTGGGATTGATCACCGAGATCGACCGCAGGTACCGCACATGACGAACGAAGAGCTGATCGAGGCCATCACGAGGGAGATTCTCGTGGGCCTGCGTTCGGATGAGGAGTTGTGTGACGGTGCGTGCGCATCCCACAGTCCGAACAAGGTCCGCGAAGTCGTCGCCAACGGGGCGAATCGGGTGTCCTACCACGGGTCCGGAGCCGACGTTCCTCGAGACCTCGCCAAGTACATCGATCACACGCTGCTGAAGCCCGACGCCACCGCAGACGATATCGACCGTCTGTGCGCGGAAGCGGTCGAATACGGTTTCGCGGCCGTGTGCGTCAATCCGTTCTGGGTCAGGCAGTGCAAGACGAACCTGCGGGGCACCGACGTGAAGGTCGCCTCCGTCGTCGGGTTTCCCCTCGGTTCCACACCGGCCGAGATCAAGGCGTTCGAAGCGCGGCGGGTCATCCGTGACGGGGCAACGGAGATCGACATGGTGATCAACATCGGGGCGCTCCGATCCGGCGACTACGACCTGGTGCGCGACGACATCGCGAAAGTGTCGGACGCGTGTCACGAATCCGGGGCGCTCAACAAGGTGATCATCGAAGCGGCGCTGCTCACCGACGAGGAGAAGGTGATCGCGTCGTCGCTGGCAAGCGAGGCCAAAGCCGACTACGTGAAGACGTCGACGGGTTTCGCATCGAGCGGGGCCACCGTGCACGACGTGTTGCTGCTGCGCGAGACCGTTGGGCCGAAGATGGGGGTGAAGGCGGCCGGTGGTATCCACACGGCCGAGGACGTGCGAGACATGGTGGCGGCCGGAGCGACGAGAATCGGCGCATCGGCAGGCGTTCAGATCGTGACCGGAGGTTGACCGAGTGAGTGATGTCGAACTGAGAACCTACGCCTTCCTGGACAGCCTGCAGCCGCAGTACGCCGCTTTCCTCGGCACGACGGCCCAAGGTTTTCTCCCGCTCGCCGGCGACGCCTCACTGTACGTCGAGATCTCCCCGGGAATCGAGATCAACCGTCTCACCGACATCGCGCTGAAGTCCACGACCGTCAAGCCGGGGATGCAGATCGTCGAGCGGTACTACGGGATGCTCGAGATTCACTCGCCGGAGCAGGCAGAGACCCGGGCTGCCGGAGCGGCGATCCTCGACGAGTTGGGCCTCACGGAGACGGACCGGATCAAGCCCCGGATTCTGTCGAGTCAGCTCATCCGGCGCATCGACGACCACCAGGCACAGCTCATCAACAGGACCCGGCACGGCCAGATGATCATTCCCGGTCAGACGCTCTACGTGATGGAGGTCGAACCGGCGGCGTATGCGCCTCTGGCGGCCAACGAAGCAGAGAAGGCGGCCGACATCAACGTGCTCGAGGTTCGAGCGTTCGGTTCGATGGGCCGCGTGTACCTCGGTGGAGAAGAACGAGACATCGACGTCGGTTGGCGCGCCGCAGTTGCCGCCATCGAGGCCGTCGAGGGTCGCGAGAAATAGGAAACGAGAGGAGACAGTCCGATGGCTGAAGCGTTGGGGATGATCGAAGCCCGTGGCTTCGCAGCGATGGTCGAAGCGGCCGATGCGATGGTCAAGGCCGCCAAGGTCGAGTTGGTGAGCTACGAGAAGACCGGTGGCGGGTATGTGACCGCAGTGGTACGTGGCGACGTCGCCGCCGTGAAGGCGGCGATCGAGGCCGGTGTCCGGAATGCAGAGAAGGTCGGCGAGGTCATTGCTACCCATGTCATCGCCCGCCCGCACACCAACGTCGATCTCGTGCTGCCGCTCGGTCGTACCGAGGAGGCGCAAGCCGAGACCTCCTGAGAGGAGACGACATGCTTCTGGCGCGAGTCGCCGGGACGCTCGTCGCGACCAGGAAGGAGCCCAGCATGGAAGGGCTCAAGTTCCTGGTACTGCGACAACTCGACGTCGACGACAGCGAGACCGGCAGCTACGTCGTGGCAGCCGACGCGGTCGGTGCCGGCGTTGGAGAGGTCGTGATGTATGCGACCGGCAGTTCCGCCCGGCAAACCGAGATGACGAACAACCGGCCGTGCGACGCCGTCGTGATGGCGATCGTCGACACATGGGAGGTCGGCGGTGACGAGAAGTATCACAAGTGATCACCGAATCTGAGATTCAGGAGATCATCGACCGGGTCCGCAGGAAGCTCGGCGACGCCGGTGAGCAGGTCGGTTCGGGCCTGCGCGGCGCGGCGGAACTCGAGGCGATTTCCGCCGTCGAACTCGGTGACGGGATTCACGCCACCGTGGACGAGGCGGTCGCCGCGGCGAAGTGCGCGTACAACACGTTTCGCGGTGCCGGTCTCGAAGCACGCAAGACGATCATCTCGGCCGTGCGGGCCTCGATGCTCCAGCACGGCGAGCAACTGGCGGAGATGGCCCATGCCGAGACGGGGCTTGGCAGAGTCGAGGACAAGATCGTCAAGAATCGCGTCGTCACGGTGAAGGCGCCCGGTCCTGAGGACCTCGAGTTGGAGGCAACGACCGGCGACCTCGGCATGATGGTGACCGAGTTCGCTCCCTTCGGGGTCATCGGGTCCATCACTCCCACCACGAATCCGACTTCGACGATCATCAACAACACGATCGCCGTGGTTTCTGCAGGGAACGCACTGGTATTCAATGTGCATCCGGGGGCGAAGCGGGTCTCGGCCGAGAACGTCAGGATGATCAACCGGGCAATCGTCGCAGCCGGAGGTCCACCGGACCTCGTCACTGCCATCCCCAACCCGACGATTGCCTCCGCCCATGAGCTCATGGTCCATCCCGACGTTCCGGTGCTCCTCGTCACCGGTGGAGGAGGTGTCGTCAAGGAGGCGATGCGGACCAACAAGAGGGTCGTCGCCGCAGGTCCGGGAAACCCGCCCTCGGTCGTGGATCAGACCGCGGACCTGGACAAGGCGGCGCGAGACATCATCCTCGGAGGGTCGTTCGACAACAACATCGTCTGCGTGGACGAGAAGACGGTGATTGCCGTCGACACGATTGCCGACTCGTTGGTGAGGAGAATGTCTCATCATGGAGCGTATGTGCTCAAGGAGCACGAGCTTCGGAGGATCGAACGGGTCATCTTCTCCGAGATGGGACCGCCATCGAAGCCGGGTGTCATCAACAAGGCATGGATCGGAAAGAATGTCGGAGAGATCCTGGCCGAGATCGGCGTTCAGGTCGGATCCGATGTTCGTCTCGCCGTCGCAGAGGTGCCGGTAGAGCACAACCTGGTATGGACCGAACAGATGCTGCCGGTCGTGCCGGTCGTGCGCGTTTCCGATGTCGACCGCGCGATCGACCTCGCCGTCCGATCAGAGCACGGCTTTCGCCACACCGCCTCGATTCACTCGACGAACGTCGACACGATCACCAGGATGGCCAGGGCGATGAACTGCTCGATCTTCGTGGCGAATGGTCCTCACTACGCGGGACTCGGTGAAGGCGGGGAGGGATTCACGTCGTTCTCGATCGCCAGCCCCACGGGAGACGGTTTGACCAGACCACGGACGTTCTCTCGCGAACGTCGGATCACGGTGGTCGGATCCCTGAGGATCGTCTGATGCGTCCTGCGCTGGCGCTCCTCGAGTTCGATTCCGTGGCTCGCGGGATCGAGGCGGGCGATCAGATGGTCAAGCGAGCACCCATCGAAGTGATCCGGACCGGAACCGTCCATCCGGGGAAGTACCTCGTTCTCGTCGCCGGTGAGGTGGCCGATGTCGAGGAAGCCGTCGCCGCGGGTCGAGCAGTGACGACCCTGGTGGACGTCGTGCTGCTTCCCGACGTACACCCCGACGTCGCAGCGGCCGTCAAGGGAGCCAGGCGTACCGGGGGAGGAGAGGCCCTCGGCATCATCGAGACGCGTACCGTGGCAGCGGTCATCCAGGCCGCCGACGCCGGGGTGAAAGGCGCAAAGGTGACGCTGTTGGAGCTTCGGATGGCCGATGGTCTCGGTGGCAAGGGCTACCTGCTGTTCCAGGGGACCGTCTCCGATGTCGAAGCCGCGGTCGAGATCGGCTCCGCGAGCGTGCCCGAACGCGTCATCTCGGTGGTCATCCCGCAGCTCCACCGAGAGATGGGGGAGAACCTCTTCGCGGATGCGCGTTTTGCCGACCGAGTCGGCGAGGAGTAGCCGTGCAACTGGGACGAGTCATCGGAACGGTCGTCGCGACGACCAAGACGCCCGGCCTGGAAGGCGTGAAGTTCTTGATCGTGCAGCCGCTCGGGCGGGATCGGCGACCGAAAGGGCGGCCGGTCGTCGCCGCAGACGCGGTGCACATGGCCGGCCCCGGCGAACTGGTCTACGTCGTCGGGTCACGCGAAGCCGCCCAGGCACTCCCCGAAACGTTCGTGCCGGTCGATCACGCCATCGTCGGCATCGTGGACGCCGTCGAGGTGAGTCCATGAAGGTCGCCAAGGTGGTCGGAACGGTCGTTTCCACGATCAGCTCGCCCGTCTTCGACCACCGCAAGCTCCTCGTCTGTGATCTCCTCGATGCCGCGGGCGAGGCGGACGGGGACTATCTGATTGCGGTCGACGCCGTTGGCGCCGGAGCCGGAGAGACTGTCCTCATCCTCGACGAGGGCACGTCCGCCCGCCAAGTCGTCGGATGGGAGACGGCGCCGATCCGGGCAGTCGTGGTCGGCATCGTCGACGAGATGGTGATCGACGGCGAGACGATCGTCTAGCCGGCCGCCGGTCGTCTGCGTCTACTCCATCTCGCTCTTTTCTTCCCCCTTCAGGGGGAAGTGCCGAGTCTTCGAGGCGATGGGGGTGTGGTCGCGAGGGGTTTGTGTCGTGTCGGTCTTAGGTCAGAGTGTTGGGGTTGTCTCTTCGGATGGGGCCCCCTCCGGCCCTGGCGGGCCACCTCCCCCAGCGCTCGTCAGAGCCCTCGCTGGGGGAGGAAATGGTTGGCTCCCTCCAGTCTCGGCCGGAATCCCGAGGCCACTTCACCTTGACAGGATGACAGCAACATGACATCATGCTGACATCAATCGGGAAGGGATACGTGTTCGCCATTACAGAAGGATTTGGGAAGGCGGTGCAGGCGTCGATCGAGCGCAGGGTTGCAAGTCGTCTTGTACCGGAATGGGTTCCTGCCTCACGACGCAGGGCTTCGCAGCGGAAGAACCAGACGGCCGCCAAGAGGGCAGCCTGAGAACGCATGACTCCTCCGGCCACGGTGGCCGGAGGAGTGTGTAGGTTCGACACCAGGACGACATCATCATGCGTACGTTCTTCATCGTCTGGAGCGGCCAGCTCGTCTCGATCGTAGGTTCGAGCTTGACGGGTTTCGCGCTCTCGATCTGGGTCTACCAGCAGTCGGGATCCGTGACGATGCTTGCCCTCGTCATGCTGGCCGCGACGGTCCCGGGAGTGCTCGTCGCACCGTTCGCCGGGGCGCTCGTCGACCGTTGGGATCGGCGTCTCGTGATGCTCGGCGGTGACGGCGCGGCCGGGATGGCGACCGGGGTCGTGGCGCTTCTGCTCGTTCTCGGCCAGTTGCATCTTCTCTGGATCTTCGCACTGGTGATCGTCGGATCGGTCGCCAATGCGTTCCAGGAGCCCGCGTGGACCGCTTCGGTGCCGATGCTGGTTCCCAAGAAGCACCTCGGTCGTGCCAACGGCCTCGCTCAGACGGGACAAGCGGTCGGCAACCTGCTGGCTCCCGCCATCGCCGGTGCACTGCTGGGCATCTTCGGTCTGTGGGGAGTGCTCCTCGTCGACTTCGTCACGTTCCTCGTTGCCGTCGGGACGGTGAGCGCCGTGCGTATTCCGCGGCCTGAGCGAACGGCCGGTGTCCGGTCGGTGCAGAAGGAGGCGGCGGAAGGGTGGAGGTACCTTCGGGCCCGCCCGGGGCTCTTTGCGCTGCTGGGGGTGATGGCGGTCATCAACTTC
Source organism: bacterium BMS3Abin02 (assembly GCA_002897675.1). Lineage (NCBI taxonomy): Bacteria > bacterium BMS3Abin02. Next base: position 96,841 of record BDSU01000018.1, read on the forward strand.
CAGTTCGGGTTCGCGAGCGTCTTGTTCATTCCGCTCTTCCTGAGCTTCACCAACGAGGTCATTCTCGGCTCGATGATGTCGATTGCCGGATTCGGCATGCTGCTCGGCACGGTCGTGATGAGCGCGTGGGGAGGACCGAGGAGGCGGATCGCCGGGCTGGCGATCCTCATCTCCGTTGCGGGCCTGGCGCTCTCGGCAACGGGCGTGCGGGCAGCGGTCCTGCCGGCGACGATCGGCATGTCCGGCCTGTTCTTTCTGGTTCCGATCGTCAACGGTACGAGCCAGGCGCTGTGGCAGACGAAGGTGCATCTCGACATGCAGGGGCGCGTGTTCGCTTTGCGCAGGATGATGGCGCAGATCGCTGCTCCTGCCTCCTATCTGCTTGCGGGCCCGCTCGCGGACCGGGTCTTCGAGCCGCTGATGCGGGGTCCGCTCGCTTCGAGTGTCGGAAGTGTCATCGGGGTGGGGGATGGGCGTGGGATCGGACTGCTGTTCATCGTGATGGGATTGAGCCTGTCGATCACCATGGGTGTCGCGTATGCGATGCCCAGGGTGCGCCGGTTGGAGAGCGAGATTCCCGACGTCGTCGAGGAAGCCGTTCCGGTCGGGGAGATCGTTACGCTCGCAGCGCCCACGTCGTGATGATGCTGCCGCTGAGGAGGAACGCTCCGATGAGCGCGAGCAATGCCTGATCTCCGCCGCACTCGGGGTCGTTGCAGAGGATGCCGTCCGACTTCCAATTCCTGATCGCGGCGGTGAGCGATCCGGTACCGGCAGGGCCTGTCGGATCAGCCGGGCCGTTGATCGTGCCCAGTGCCGACGCGGCCTGAGGCTCCGTGTTCGACGTGTCCGGCGGGCCGGTTGTGGTAGTGGTTGCGGGTGGTGCCGTGGTGGTGGCGGCGGCGGGTGGTGTGGTGGTGGTGGTGGCGGCGGGTGGTGTGGTGGTGGTGGTGGCGGCGGGTGGTGTGGTGGTGGTG
>BDSU01000019.1 GCA_002897675.1 bacterium BMS3Abin02
TGACCACGATACCGAATACGGTTCGCGAAGCGAGCCTCTTCAATCGTAGAGCCCGGCCAGATAGCTCTTCCCTTCGCGGACATCACAGAGCAGGGCGCCGGTGGAAGTGACCACCTGGTAGCGATTCGCAGCGGCCTCGCCGGCCCACCATCGTCCTGTCACACGCCATGGCCCCGCCCACGACAGCACGTTTTCCCATCGGCTCCGCAGCCGTACTCGCACCGGCATTCCGGCATCCCATTCGATCTCGACCGGCCGGGGATCGGGAACGACCAACGCGGGAGACGGTGCGGGAGTCGCTCCTCTCCAGGGTGCCTCGTCTCGAGGTGCACGCCGCCGATCCTCCTCTCCCCATCGTCGCCAGAGAACCCGTTGAGAGGGAGCCCTCCCTCCCCGAGGTGTCGCCTGAAGGACCGCATCGGGCCCGACGAGCGCTCGGACGCGAGCGATGGCACGCTCTGCTTCGATCCGGACGGCGATGTCCTCGAAGAGAGTCGACACTCGGCCTTCCCCAGACAGGTCTGCCGGTGTGATGCGCATCCAAACGACCCCTCCCGGAATACCCGCGGTTTCGATCCAGGCACGCAGCTGCCACCACGTCCGTTCGGCCAGCGCCGACTCGTCGAACGGATCGCTGCTCCGCCACACCCGGTGCCGCTCGGTGCCGTCCGCCGCGGCGACCGAGATCTCGATCCGATGCGGGGCAACCCCGCGAGCAACGAGCGCATCCATGAGGCGATGTGCAAGCGTGCGAGCGGCAAACCCCACCTGTTCGACCAGCAGGAGTGGTTCTTCGAACCGCATCTCGACAGCGAGATTCTGTGGAATCTCCCGCGGCGTGGGTGCCCGATCCTCTCCGCCGGCGAGCCGGTGTGCGGCTGCCCCGATGTTCCCGAACCTCGAGAGAACGGCCGCTCTGGGCAGACGAGCCAGATCGCCGAGAGTTCCCACCCCCAGCCGGCGAAACGTTGCAGTGAGGTCATCCATCCTGAGCGTCTCCACGTCGAGACCTGCGAGAAACGCCGTGTCGTCGGTCACGATCCTTCCGGGTGCGGCCACCGCAGCCCATCGTGCCGCGAACGGCCCGCCGGCGAGGCCGAACCGTCCACCTGGAGCCACCGATTCGACATCTGCGACGATCTCGGCCAGCACCACCTTCTCACCGCCGTAGTAACGCACCGCACCGTCGATGGGCACGAATGCCAGCCCTGGTTCGGCGACTTCGACCCGAGGTATGAGTGCTTCGATGGCCGCAACGACCGGTTCGAAGATCGCGGCCTCGGCACCGGGATCTTGTGTCAGCGTCACTCCCCCGGGACAGAGCACCTCGGCCTCCGATCGGCGCATCCCGACCACGGCTCCCTTCCGCATCGCCACATCGTTGACGGCGACCACCCGGTTGTCACCGTCGATGACCACGCATGGCCTCTCCGACGGCACATCCAGCCGTCGAAGTGACCAGTCGGGAAACCACACACACAGCGTCCGCCCCATCGCCCTCCACCTGTAGCCTCGGCACACCGAGCATTACCTGGCACGCATCTCGACCGCCTGTTCACGCGCCGGCAGTACTCGATAGGCTTCCAGTCTATCGAACATACGTTCGATCTGACGGACTTTATAGCACGGTCTCTCGCTACCCTTTCCGTTGCAATGGACCAGGCACCCGGAAAACCCGGCATTCCACCACGATGGACCTCCAGCGCCAAGACCGGAGTCGGCACGGCGCGTAACGGGAGGGTGTGGTTCACCACGAGCCACGGCATCCTGAACGAGATCTATTACCCCCGCATCGACCGGGCGTGCACGCGAGATTTCGGGCTTCTGGTCTCATCCGAGAACGGGCTCTTTCTCGAGGAGAAACGGCACGCGACACAGCAGCAACACTCCCTCGACCACCTCGCTCCCGGATTCGTCATAACGAATGATCTCCCGGGGGGCCACCGGATCGAAAAGACCGTCATCACCGATCCCACACACGATTGCCTTCTTCAGGCGACCCGATACACACCCGGAGAAGGTGGCACATTCCATGTCACCGCCCTCGTTGCCCCTCATCTGGTGAATCGAGGAAGCGACAACGTCGCATGGGTCGGGGACTACAAGGGAATCCCCATGCTCTTCGCAGAAGGTTCGGGAACGGTGCTGGCAATGGCGGCCGATGTCCCGTGGCTGGCACGGTCGGTCGGCTTCGTCGGGACCTCCGACGGGTGGCAGGACGTCCACCGGCACGGAAAGATGACCTGGGAATACGACCGGGCCGACGGAGGCAACGTTGCGCTGGCGGGCGAGCTCGCCTGGCAAGAACATGACGGGTTCTTCACGATCGGACTGGGTTTCGGGGCGTCCGCGGCCGAAGCCGGATATCAGGTTCGATCGGCACTCGCCCAGAAGTTCGAAACGGTGCAACGCCGGTTCGTCGCCGGCTGGAGTGACGACGAACCGGACGCCGGAGACCGACTCGAAGCGGCCTCGATACGAGTACTCGAGGTGCACGAATCTGCAGGGTTCCCTGGCGGGTTCATCGCGTCCCTTTCGATCCCCTGGGGCTTCTCCAAGGGAGACGACGATATCGGCGGCTACCACCTCGTATGGGCCCGAGATCTCGTGGAGACCGCGACCGGATTCCTCGCCGCCGGAAGGACAGGCCCGGCGGTCAGGATTCTCGAGTACCTCTGCGCGACACAAGAGCTCGATGGGCACTGGCCACAGAACATGTGGCTGGACGGAAGTCCCCACTGGACGGGCATCCAGATGGACGAGACGGCCCTTCCCATCCTGGCTGTCGGCCTCGCCGCCCGCTCTGGAGCCGATATCGATGTGGGCGCGTACTGGCCCATGGTGCAACGGGCGGCGGCGTTCATCGTCGCCAACGGACCCGTGTCGCCCGAAGATCGGTGGGAGGAGGATCCTGGCTACTCGCCGTTCACGGTCGCCGCGGAGATCTCGGCGTTGCTGACGGCTTCACACATCGCGAGCGCGGCACAGCAGCATGAAGCCGCCACGCTCCTTTGTGAGGTCGCCGACGCCTGGAACGCGCAGATCGAGCGCTGGTTGTTCGTCACCGACACCGACTTGGCCGCCCGTGTCGGTGTGGAGGGCTACTACGTGCGCATCTCCTCCTCCGATACCGAAGCACCCGAGGATGGCTGGATCCCGATCAAGAACCGTCCCCCATCTCAGAGCAGTGCCCCGGCTGCAGAGGTGGTCAGCCCCGACGCGCTCGCTCTGGTGAGGTTCGGGCTTCGTTCACCCGACGATCCCAGGATCCTCTCCACGGTCAAGGTGATCGACGAGCTCCTGAAGGTCGACCTGCCCCAGGGGCCTGCATGGCTGCGCTACGATGGCGACGGCTATGGGGAGCACGATGACGGGTCGCCGTTCGACGGAATCGGCGTCGGACGTCCCTGGCCGCTGCTCACGGGCGAGCGGGCTCACTACGAGCTGGCAGCCGGCAACATCGATGAAGCACGACGCCTCGCCGGCATGCTGTTCGCGTCGGCCGGCGACTCCCTCCTTCTCCCGGAGCAGCTGTGGAACGGACCAGATCTTCCTCGGCATGAGCTGCGCCTCGGCGGTCCGACAGGCTCCGCCATGCCCCTGTGCTGGGCCCACGCCGAGTACCTGCGGTTGAAACGCTCACTCAGGGACGGGGTGGTGTTCGATCGGCCCGAAGACCCGTTCGAGCGCTATGTGCGCAAGGGCACCCCCGCCTGTTCGATGGTGTGGAGCCGGAAACAGAAGTGCCGTTCCATGCCGATGCACACGCCACTTCGAATCGTCGTCCCGGAGCCGTTCACGATCCGGTGGAGCGTCGACGACTGGTCCACGTCACATGATCTGAAGAGCAGCGACCCCGGACTCGGCGTCCACACGGCGGAGCTGCCGACCTCTCGACTCCGAAAGGGAACGATCGTCAGCTTCACGTTCCGCTACGCCGACCGATGGGAAGGCATGAACTACGCGGTCGCCATCGATGGTCCATCGGGCTCATGAAGTTCTTCCCCACCGGCACCCTCGTCGTCCTCGCCCCATGAAACGACGATTCCGCAAGGCGCTCGCCACTCCGTTTCCCGAAGCTTGGCGCGACCTTCTCGCCGCGCGAGTGTCCTGGTACGCGCTCCTCGACCCGCCCGAACGGGAGAAGATGGAGAACCTGACTCGCATGTTCCTCTCCCAAACGCGCTTCGAGGGTGCAGGGGGGCTCGAGATGGACGACCAGATCCGGGTGGTCATCGCCTACCAGGCGTGCCTGCTGGTCCTCAACCTGGGAATCGAGTGGTATCGGGACGTGACCGCCGTCATCGTCTATCCGTCGGCCGTGGTCAAGGCAGGATCGCGAGGTATCAGCGACGGGATCGTAGACGACGGCGCTTTCCCCATGGCCGGAGAGGCACGCCTGCACGGACCGGTAGTCGTCGTGTGGGACGCGGCGCTTCGCCAGGCACGGCATCCAGAACGAGGGCACAACGTGGTGTTCCACGAGTTCGCCCACAAGATCGACATGTCCGACGGTGCCGCCGACGGCATGCCTCCCTTGCCGAGCCGATCGGCGCAGCTCGAGTGGCATGCCACGATGGAGGAGACCCTCCGTCGGGTCCGATCCACCCATGCGACTTCGCTCGACCCCTATGCGGGGACAAACGCCGCCGAGCTCTTTGCCGTGGCAACCGAGGGTTTCTTCGATGCTCCGGCCGCCCTCCGGCGCTCGGTCCCGGCTCTCTACACAATGCTGTCCGACTTCTACGGTCAGGACCCTGCAACCAGACGGCGAGCCGGTCGATAGCCTGCTCTCAGACACCCAGGAGAATCCCATGGAACCAACCCCGAACACCTGCTACGGCGTGGCCGGCGACTCCGTACCGGAGACGCCATGACGCGCGGGAGTGCCGACGCTCTGTGCTGGTTTGGCTGCACAGGTGATCTCGGCTTGAAGATGACGTTTCCGGCTCTGTTCAACATGGCCAGACGGGGCCGGCTCACGGTCCCGGTGGTCGGCGTCGCCCTCTCCGGATGGACGTTGCACGATCTTCAGGAGCGGGCACGGGAAAGCATCGACACCTACGGCGGCGGCATCCACGGGGCCGAGGACGGCAAGGCCTTCGACCGGCTGATTCAAAGCCTCGCCTACGTGGACGGCGACTACACGGACATGTCGACATTCAGATCTCTGCACCAGAAGCTCGACACGGCGGGAGCCACCAAACCGGCCTACTACCTGGCGATTCCGCCCTCGATGTTCTCGCCCGTGATCCGCTCCCTCGGCGAAGCCGGACTCGCGGCGAACGGGAGGGTGATCGTCGAGAAGCCGTTCGGCAGGGATCTGGCGTCCGCCCGCGAGCTGACCAGGACCATCAACGAAGTCTTCCCGGAGGAAGCCGTCTACCGCATCGACCACTACCTCGGCAAGGAGGAAGTGCTCGGCGTGCTGTACGCACGATTCGCGAACGCCGTTTTCGAGCCCCTCTGGAACCGTACCACCATCGACAGTGTCCAGATCACCATGGCCGAGAACTTCGGGGTGGCGGGACGCGGACGCTTCTACGACGGAGTCGGCGCGATTCGAGACGTCGTCCAGAACCACATGCTCCAGCTCGTGGCACTGCTCGCCATGGAGCCACCCATCATGGATCGAGCATCCATCCAGGCAGAAAAGGAGAAGGTTCTGCGTGCGACGAAGTCGGTGCCGTCGCGGGCGGCGGTCAGAGGCCAATTCGACACCTACCGGAAGGAACAAGGTGTGGCTCCGGGATCGAACGTCGAGACCTACGCTGCACTGCGAGTCAACATCGATACGTGGAGATGGGCAGGTGTGCCCTTCTTCCTGAGGACGGGGAAGAACCTCCCGGTACATGTCACCGAGGCATACATCAAGCTGCGGAAACCACCAACCTCGGTGCTGCCGGAAGGACGCGGCAGGAGCGAAGCCGACGCGATCCGGTTTCGGTTCACTCCATCAGGCCAGATCGGACTGAACATCAACGTCAAGGCACCCGGCACATCCTTCTCGGGAGAGAGGCGTGAGCTGCTGCTTCGAGACGACAACCCCGACGAGATGACCCCGTATGAGCGGCTCATCGGTGATGCACTCGCGGGCGACAAGTTGCTGTTCACGAGCGCACTGGCCGTGGAAAACGCATGGCGCGTGGTGGACCCCGTACTCCGACAGGATGACGCCCCGCTGATATACAAGACAGGAACGTGGGGGCCGAAGGAGGCGGCAGATCGCCTCATCGGTGAGCATGGCCCATGGCACGATCCCGTCCCTTGAGCTTCATCCGACGGACGGCACAGGCATCGAACGGGGCACGGAGAGCAGCGTCCCGTCATCCTCGACTTCGATGACCTGCTCGGGCAGGTTCTTGCCGGATACCTCGAGGATCAATCGCCTCCTCAGCAGCCGGCCATGCCCATCATCGGCCCCGTCCCACACGACTTCCCTCCCCCGCACCCGCAGGTATGCGACGCCCGACGGTAGGTCTCCCGACAACGGACGCAGCACGAGTGCCGCCCGGCGTGATCTGGTGAGCGCTGCGAGACGGCGCAGGATCTGATCCGGCACTCTGTCGGGCACTTCGGCATACACCGCTGCCATCCCCTCCAGCAACGCTGCCGTCACCCTCGACCATTGGAGGCGGTCCCTGTTACGAACCACGACCAATCGTTCAGGGTCGATACCGGCCTCCCAAGCCGCCGGTGGATGAAACCAACCCCGCACATCCACATAGGCCACCGGGGCAATTCGGGATGCTTCTGCGAGCAGCGACAGCCCAACCCGGGTGAGTCCCATCCCGGGCATGCCGACCAACCCGATGACCCTCCCCGCCTGCACGGAGAGCACCATTGGTGGCGCCGCCGTCGTTCTCGCGTCCTCCAAGGACCTCACTGTATCGAACGTCTGTTCGATTCGTCAATGGGCGAACGGACTCTCTGCCTGACTGTCCGGGCCGGACCGGATCGGTCCGACAAGGCGACGAAGTCCGGTTCAACCCGCACGTTCGTCCCCCGTGCCATACACTTCGCAAGAGGAGGAAGTGGTGATGCTGACGAGTGAAACCATGACGCTGTTGTTCACCGACATCGAGGGCAGCTCCGAGATGTGGGATCGGTCACCGTCCGCGATGGCGGACGCCCTGGCTCGCCACGACGAACTCATCACCGACGCGATCGTCGGACACGGAGGACACATCGTCAAGAACAAGGGGGACGGATTCTTCGCCGCCTTCGCCTCGGCCCCGGATGCCGTTCGTGCGGTGGTGGAGGCGCAACGCGGCATCCAAGCAGAACCATGGAGCCCCGAGGTTGGAAACGTGCGGGTGCGGATGGCCCTCCACACCGGGACCGTCGAGTTCCACGACGGCGACTATCTCGGCGCTTCCGTCAACCGCGTGGCGAGGATCGAAGGGGCTGCGCACGGAGGCCAGGTGCTGATCTCCGCTTCGACGAGGGAACTCGTGCAGGATCAGCTCTCCGATGACGTCGATATCGTCGACCTGGGGGAACATCGTCTTCGGGGCCTGTCGCGCCCCGAGCGAATCTATCAGCTCACCACGAGAGACCTTCCCTCCGAGTTCGCCACGCTGCGAACACTCGATACGTCCGAGACGAATCTTCCCGTCCCACCGACGAGTTTCGTCGGTCGCACGGAGGAACTCTCCGAAATCGATCGGCTCCTCGCGAATCCCGACTGCCGCCTCCTCACCCTGCTCGGTCCTGGTGGCATCGGCAAGACGCGACTGGCCATCGAGGTTGCGAAACGCCTTGGATCGGCCTACCCGAACGGCGCCCACTTCGTGCCTCTGGCACCCATCACCAGCCCGGATCGCATCGTTCCCGCAGTGGCGGAGGCGTTGCGACTGACCATCGACACGCACACGAGCGACCTCGCCCCCAAAGATCAGCTGCTTGATTTTCTCACCAACCAGTCGGCGTTGATGGTGATGGACAACTTCGAGCAGGTCGTCGAGGGCGCCGGCCTGGTCGCAGAGGTCCTCGGCCAGGCTCCCAAGCTGCGGGTCCTCGTCACGTCTCGCCGCAGACTGGGCCTTCAGGGCGAGTGGACCTACGAGGTGCCCTCTCTCCCCTACCCGACGAACGGAGAAGACGCGTCCACCTATCCCGCGGTTCGCCTGTTCGTGGAGAGAGCCCGACAGGCCGACCCGACCTTCGAACCGACACCCGAATGGGTCGATGTCCGGCGAATCTGCCATCTCGTCCAAGGGCTGCCTCTGGCCATCGAGCTGGCGGCGGCCTGGACACCCGTTCTGGCCTGCAAGGAGATCGCGGACGAGATCGAGGCGAACCTGGACTTCCTCACCACGACGCTGCAGGATGTCCCTGCCCGTCATCGCAGCGCGAGGGCCGTCTTCGACTGGTCGTGGAACCTGCTCCCACCTCGCCTGAGGGACATTTATCGTCAACTCTCGGTGTTCAGGGGCGGCTTCGATCGGCGAGCCGCGTCGGATGTGGCCGGGGCAACGGTTTCGGATCTGGCCGAACTCTCCAGTCGCTCGCTCGTTCATCGCGAGGGCACAGGCCGGTTCTCCCTGCATCAGATGCTGCAGCAGTTCGCAGCAATGCAGCTCCAGTCGGATCGTGTGGTCGAGAAAGAAGTGATGACTCGTCATGCCAGGTATTTCGCGAGACTCCTCGAGGAGAACCGCGAGCGACTCGCCGGACCGGAAGTCCTCAATGCGCTCCCGCTCCTCATGGCCGACATGGACAACATCCGCGCTGCCACCGAATGGGTGACGGCGCACCTCCCCGAGGCGGAGACCGTACCCTTCCTCCGGAACCTGTCCCGCTTGTTCAGGGTGCACCACTCCCACGAAGGTGCGGACACGTTCGCAGAGATCTCGGAGACGTTGGCATCCGGCAAGACCAAGGATGAACTCGCCCATGACGCCGCCTACCTGACAGCCACGGTGCAGATGAGTTTCATCGGCAGTTTTACCGACCGGTACGCCATGTCGGAGGAGCGGATGCTGGAACTCCGAGACGCAGCTCGGCGACTCGGTCTTCGCGAAGAAGAGGTGCTGAGCATCTACGGCCTCGGCGTGAGCCAGGTGTTTCGCGAGGAGTGGGAGTCGGCCCGACCGACTCTCGAGAGCGCCGTCGCGTTGGCACGCGATCTCGAAGACGACATCATGATCGGGGCCGGCCTGCTCTGGCTCGGCTGGGTCAATCTGGAGAATGGTGATCCGGCTACTGCGGAAGCCCAGTTCGCCGAGAGTCTGGACACTTTCAGGAATCGCGGCGACATCTGGGGTACGGCATACGCGCTCTCCAAGATGGCGCTCATCGCCGACGCCAAGCGCGACTACACGACTGCGTTGCAGCACCATCTGGAGTGCTTCGACACGTTCTCCAAGCTCGGTGACATCGGAGGGCAGGGCTACACGCTGAGTCGGGCGTCGATGAGTTCCTACGCGCTCGGTGACTACGGGGCCGCGATGCGGTATGGAGAGGAATCCCTCGACCGGTTCGAGCAGGTTGGACATCGTTGGGGCCTGTCGGGTGCGCTCGGACGCATCGGATACGCGGCCCTCGGTCTCGGTGACGTGGCCACGGCGCGCAGCCGGTTCAAAGCTGGACTGGAACGCGCGAGTGAGGCCGGCTACACCAACCTGGTGCTCTTCGCCGTCATCGGCCTCGGTAGTGTGCTCGCCGCCGAGGGGTCGGTCGATGAGGCAGCCGAGATCTTGACATTCGCACTGAACCACCCTGCCACACCGGCGATCTATCGCGACATCGGCCAACCACTCCTCGACGACGTGCTGTCGTCGTTACCCGAAAGCCGGCGTGCCGCGGCTCAGCAGCGCGCCACCGATCTGGACCTCGATGATGCAACCACGCGACTACTCGAGTAGCCCATCACGAGACTGGCGGTCTGTCAGATCCACCCTTGTGTATGGAACGCTTCCGTTTAGGGTGGATCGGCTGCCGGATTTCAATCCGCGCTCGACCCGACCCGATTGACCGACGAGGTACCGGTGAACTGCCCCAATTGTGGCTTCGAGAATCCTCCAGACCAGAAGTTCTGCGGTGACTGCGGTACCCGTCTTACCAACAATTGCTCTTCGTGCGGCGCGGCGAACCCGCACACCCAGAAGTTCTGCGGCGAATGCGGCGCCGCGCTGGCCCGTGCGGCGCCCACACCGGCGGTTCCCGAACCAGGGGCCGGAGAGACCGCGGAACGACGACTCGTATCGGTTCTCTTCGCCGACCTCGTCGGCTTCACACCGTTCTCCGAGGAAAGGGACGCAGAAGAGGTCCGTGAACTCCTCACGGTCTACTTCGACCGTGCCCGTGAGATCGTCGCACGATTTGGCGGGGAGGTGGACAAGTTCATCGGCGATGCCGTCATGGCGGTGTGGGGTGCCACGACGGCACAGGAGGATGACGCGGAACGTGCCGTGCGGGCGGCGCTCGAACTCGTCGAGATGGTCGAAGGCCTCGGCGTCGAAGCAGGCGCATCCGGTCTCGCTCTTCGTGCAGGTGTGCTGACGGGCGAAGCCGCGACCGGCCGGGGCGGAAACGACGTGCACGGACTCGTTGTCGGCGACATGGTCAACACCGCTTCGCGTTTACAGTCGCTCGCCGATCCGGGGACGGTGCTGGCCGGAGAGTCGACGGTCCGCTCGGCGAGTGGCTCCATCGACTTCGAGATGCTTGGCCCGCAGGTGCTGAAAGGAAAGACAGAACCGGTCACCGTGTGGCGTGCGGCTCGCATCACGGGGATGCGGGGCGGAGCCGGGAGACGGGACGGGATCGAGCCTCCGTTCGTCGGCCGCGACCACGAACTCCGGATACTCAAAGACCTGTTGCACGCCACCGAGCGGGAACGTCGCGCCCGCCTTGTTTCCATCGTTGGAGTCGCAGGCGTTGGCAAGACCCGCCTCGTCTGGGAACTCCAGAAGTACGTCGACGGGCTGACGGCGACGGTCTTCTGGCACGAGGGTCGCTCCCCCGCCTACGGAGAAGGCGCCACCTT
>BDSU01000020.1 GCA_002897675.1 bacterium BMS3Abin02
CCGTGGCGTCTTCACGAGCGACGATCCCCATGATCCGGCCTTCGTAGAGCACCGCGATACGATCCGCGAGTGCAAGGATCTCGTCGAGATCTTCCGAGATCAGCAGCGTTGCAGTTCCCGCCTCGCGCCGATCGAGCAGCGTCTCGTGGAGGAGTCGCTGGTCGAGAAGGCGTTGATGGATGTACTCGGTCGCTCCGATGTCGACGCCACGCGTCGGCTGGGCCGCGATGAGCACCTTGGGTTGGTCCGACAACTCTCTCGCAAGGATCATCTTCTGAATGTTGCCCCCGGACAGGGCTTTCAGAGGGGTGTCTTGCGTCGGGGTCTTGACCTGGAAATCCTGTATCAGTTGCTCACAATGCCGTTGGATCTCACCAAAATCGAGGAAGCCTGCCTTTGCGTACGGTGGCTTGTCGTAGTTGTGGAGTATCAGGTTCTCTGCGACGGTGAACTGCTGGATCGTACCGTCCCTCATCCGCTTTTCGGGGATGTATGCCAGTCCAGCGGCACGACGTTTTCCGGGTCTCCACAACGTTACGTCTGTGCCGTCCAGGAGGATGGTGCCGGCCGTCGGCGTTCTGAGGCCCGCAATCACCTGGGCGAGCTCTTGCTGGCCGTTTCCCGACACACCGGCTATGGCGAGAATCTCACCAGAGCGCACTTCGAGGTCGATGTCGCGAAGTGCCTCGAGTCCGCGGTCGTTCAGCGAACTGAGGCCGCGCACCTCGAGTCGAGTGTCTCCGATCACGGCGGGCCGTCGATCGCGCTCGAGTATCACGTCGCGCCCCACCATCATCTTGGCGAGGCTCGCTCTGGTGGCTCCTCGAGCAGGCACGGTTCCGATTCTGCGGCCATCTCTGAGCACGGTGATGCGGTCGCTGATGTCGAGGACCTCGTGCAACTTGTGGGAGATGAAGATGAGCGGATGACCCTCGGCGGCCATGGCGCGCAGTGTCACGAAGAGGTCCTCGACCTCCTGAGGAGTCAGGACGGCAGTCGGCTCGTCGAGCGCAAGGAGCGCCGCGTTGCGATAGAGGGCCTTGATGATCTCGACACGCTGCTGCTCTCCGACCGACAGCTGCCAGACGTAGGCTTTCGGGTCGACTTTGATGCCGTAGGTCTCGGAGAGTTGATCGATTCGTTCGGACACGGCCTTCAGGTCCATGAGCAGGCCGCGAGAAGATGGAAGTCCCAGAGCAACGTTCTCTGCGACGGTGATCGTCTCGACCAGCATGAAGTGCTGGTGGATCATCCCGATGCCATGGGCTATGGCGTCGGCCGGCGAGTGGATCGTCACCGGCTCGCCGTTGATGAGAATCAGACCGTCGTCCGGCTGATGGAGCCCGTAGAGGATCTTCATCAGGGTCGACTTCCCCGCTCCGTTCTCGCCGAGCAAGGTGTGGATCTCACCTCTATGGACGTCGAAGTCGACGTGATCATTGGCAAGCACCCCCGGGAACTGCTTCACGATGCCGCGCATCTCGAGGTCGATGCCGGCCGCCGTCGCGGTGGCGGCACGAGGCTGCGAGTCGTGACCGGTTCCCGGAGGGTGCTCACCCATGATGTCTGGTGTTCTCCTATGGGCGGGGTGGGTTGATCGACCCGTCCGAGATTCCCTTGACGGTGTCTTCGGCGAGCTGTTTCACATCCGTCGGCAATGCGTAGCCGGGGTTGTAGCTGATGACTTCGCCGCCGTTCGCGAGATCGATGGTGAAGGACTTTCCCCCTATCGTGCCCTGGCCCATGAGATCGATGATCTCTTTCATCACGACTTCCCAGTGGTACACCTGCGAGGCGACGACGATCGACGGAGCGAGCTGCGTCTGGTCTGCCTGCGTACCGAACCACGGTACGCCGTCGTCCTTCGCCACACCGATCGCGCCGACGACCATCTGCGCCGTGCCGGTGAGCACGTCGGCGCCGGCTCCGATCTCGGCCCGCGCGGCCTCGGCGGCAAGTGCAACATCGCTGAACGATCCCGTGTAGTTGATCTTCACGTCCGCATTCGGGTCCTGTGCCGTTGCGCCTGCGGCGAAGCCGTCGACATAGCGTTTCGCGTCGCCGACTTCAATGGGGCCGACCACGCCGAGAACGCCCGACTTCGACAGGGCGGCGCCCATCACGCCCATGACGTAGCCGCCTTCCTCAGATGCGGCCTCATAGGCGAAGACGTTCGGAAGTCCAAAGGTGTCACCGGCCGTTCCCCACGCAAAGGACGTGTCGGGGAAGTCTGGAGCAATCTCCTTGAGAGAACCTCCGTACTGTGAACCGTGGGCGATCACGAGGTCATAGCCGCTGCTCGCGTAGTCGCGAATGGCGGCTGCCGCATCCTCGACGACGAACGTCGAGTCGGTGACGGCGATCTCCATCGCGGATTCACCACCCATGTCGCTTTGGATCGACATGAGTGCGTCATACATGCTTTGCGTGAATGCCAGGTCGTTGATGGCGCTGGGAGCGACAAGGGCGACCCGGAAGGGTTTCGGTGCGGCGGTCGTTGCCGGTGCGGCGGTCGTTTCGGTTGTTCCTCCTCCGCATGCGGCGACGACAAGGGCAAGGACCAGCGCGAATGCGCCGATCGTGAATGGTCTTCTCATGGGGACAGTCCTTTCTCTCCGGTCATTCCCCTCTTTGATAGGGCTTGGCGAGTGCCGCCGGCTGCCTTTCCTTCTGCACGGCGACGACGAGTGCGAGGATCGTGATGAGGGCGGGGAGCATTGCGGCGAGATCGGAGGCACTGCGAGGGATGACCCCGAGGGTGTTGAGCTGCAGCACGATCGCGGCCACGAATCCGTAGAGCAGGGCGCCCAACATGACTCCCAGCGGCCGCCAGGCTCCGAAGTACACGAGTGCGATGGCGATGAACCCTTGCCCGGCCGTCAGGTTCTGTTGGAAGATGCCGAGCTCGATTGCAAGGGCAGCCCCTCCGATGCCGGCGAGCATGCTGCCGAACATGATGGTCGTATAGCGAATCTTGGCGACCGAGACACCGAGTGTGTCGGCAGCCTCCGGATTCTCGCCGACCGAGCGGATCTTCAAGCCAAGCGTCGTCTTGTTCAAAATGAAGGCTCCAACAGGGACGAGGAGGAAGGCGCCGTAGACTATCACGCTGTGCGAGAACAGCGGTTCTCCGATAACCGGAATGTCGCTCAGAACCGGGAGGTGGATGTCCGGAAAGCCCTGGATCGGGAGTGGTGTGCCGACGAGTTTCTGAAAGAGCAGAGCACTCATTCCAAGCCCGAAGAGGTAGAAACCGATGCCGCTGATGCCCTGTTCCGCCTGAAGCGTCACGCTGGCGAACGCCATCGCGAGGCCCATGAGCAGACCGATCCCTGCCGCGATCGCGAGGCCCAGCCATAGGTCACCTGATTTCAGGACCGTGTAGTAGGCGCCAAAGGCTCCCAGGAGCATGATACCGTCCACACCGAGGTTCAGAACGCCGCTGCGCTGTCCGAACGTCTCGCCGATTGCCGCGTAGAGGTAGGAAGTCGAGAGACGAATGCCCGCGCCGATCGTGGAGACGAGCACGGAAGCGGTGAAGAACTCACTCATCAGGGGGTGCCCCTGCCACAGCCGGTCCGGTCTCGTCAGGTTGAGCGTTGGTGGCCCTTACCAGAAGTCGCTGATCGAGGCGGCGTTTCCAGATCGCGCTGCTGACGACGAACACGACGACGAGCCCGTTCAGCGCAATGATGAGCGCGGCCGGCACCTGTACGACCCGCTGGAGCTTGTTGGCGCCGACGAGGAGGGCCCCGAACAGGAACGATGCCGGAATCGTGCCGAGGGGATTGAGGCCGCCGAAGAGCGCTACGACGATGCCGTTGTAGCCTGCGCTGCCGGTGAAACCGAAGGAGGAGCCGTCGGTGACGAAGCGATGCGACTCGCTTCCGAAGACGAGGATCGCCCCTGCCAGGCCGCAGAGGGCTCCGCTGAGAGTGAGTGCGAGGACGGTGGACCGCTGCACGTGGATGCCGGCGTACCGAGAGGCATGCGGGTTGAGGCCGACGGCACGAATCCGAAATCCCTCCGTCATACGCCAAAGAAAGAAGTAGGCGACGACGGCAGCGACGATCGAGATGAGAATCCCGGCGTTCAGGCGGGTCCCTTTGACGAGGATGGGCAGGTCTGCGGCCTGGGCGAGTCGGGCCGTCTGGGGGATGCGACTTCCCGCCTCGATCTCGGCCGGGTCCATCATCGGGCCGCGCAGAAGGAAGTTCATCGTCTGCACCGCGACGATGTTGAGCATGATCGTGCTCAAGATCTCATTGACGTTGAAGTAGGCCTTCAGGGCTCCCGGGATCGCACCCCAGAAGGCTCCGCCGACGAACCCGGCGAGGAGGACCCCGGGCAGGATCAGCCAGGTTGGCAGGTTGGGCATCAGGAGGGCGAACGCCGTACCGAACAGGGCACCGAGGATGATCTGTCCCTCGCCGCCGATGTTGATCACGTTGGATCGAAAGGCGATCGTGATGCCGACAGCCACCAGAAGGAGCGGAACGGCCTTTGCGGCGGTGTCCGAGAGGGCACGGAGGCTGCCGAAGGCCCCGTCGATCAGAGCGCCGAATCCGGCGATGGGACTGGCACCGAGTATGAGCAGCATGACGCCACCTACCAACAGCGCAGCGACGACGGCGAGGATGGGGAAGAGGGCTCCTGCCAGAGAGCGAAGTTTGAGGCCGAAGGCTTCTTTCTTGATGACGCCGCCTGCCACTTCTCGGCCAGCCTACCCGTTCGAACGAGCCTACGGGTTCGAGTCGAAGGTCTTCGGAGCAGACGTGCCCGGTGTCTCGAGCGCCTGGTCGACCGGGCGATTCGACGTGTGCAGCGAGGGTCTCGGTGGGAAACGGTGGGGAGCGATCGGACATCACGCGAAAAGCGATAGGCTTGGGGCGATCCGCACCCGCGTTTCGGTCGAGACGCGGCTTCGAGATGAAGGAGAGAGTCATGAGAAGCTTCGCCGGTCGAGACATTCTGTCCCTCAAGGGATTCGAACGGGCCGAATTCGAGCATGTGTTCCAGACCGCCACCGAGCTGGAGCCGATCGCCCGAGAGCGCCGGAACACCGACCTGCTGGCAGACAAGACCCTCCTCACCGCCTTCTATCAGCCGTCGACCCGAACGAGGATGGCTCACGAAGCTGCAATGCATCGTCTTGGCGGTCATGTGCTGGGCTTTGCCGACGCGAAGATGACCCGTGCAGGCGACTTCTACCAGGAGTCGATCAAGGACACGGTCCACATGCTGGAGTACTACGGCGACGTGATCGTGATGCGTCACTTCCAGCAGGGAGCTCCACAAGAGGCCGCGAAATGGTCCAGTGTTCCCGTCATCAACGCCGGGGACGGCTGGGGAGAACACCCGACACAGATCCTTACCGACCTGTACACCGTGCTCACCGAGAAAGGCACGATCGACGGGTTGACCTTCGTAGCGATCGGAGACATGCGGATGCGGACGATGCATTCGCTCGGCTACGCTCTCACGCAATTCGATGCGCAGATGATCTCGGTCGCACCGCCCGAGATGTCGCTCACCGACGACTTCAAAGCCGAACTCGCCGAGCAGAATCTTTTCGTCAGAACGGCCGAGCACGTTGCCGACGTCATCGGTGAAGCGGACGTGATCTACATGGAGCCGGTGGTCCAGGCCGACTACACCAAGGGCCGGGATGAGCGTGCTGGTGAGGCCGGCCTCACACCGGACAACTACAAGGTGACCCGTGCGCTGCTGGCCGACAAGGCCAAGTCGGATGCGATCATCCTGCACTCGCTCCCGCGCATGGACGAACTGCCGGCCGATGTGGACGCGACCAAGTACGCCCGTTACTGGCAAGAGGCATACAACGGCGTCGTCATGCGAATGGCGCTGCTGGCGCTCGTGCTGGGCGCAACGGAATAGGGATGTCGTCAGTTTCCGGTTCCCGATGGTTGACACGGTGTCCCTTTGGCGGGAACGCACTGATGACCGTTGACTGGATAGGGGAGTAGCCATGCAGACTGGATTGAGGGGTCGTGACATGATCACGACCCAGGAATGGACCAAGGACGAGATCGACACGGTCATGGATGTTGCGTTCGATCTGAAGCGCAAGCAGGCACTCGGTGAGCCACACGCCTACCTTCGCGACAAGGTGCTGGCGATGCTGTTCTTCTTCTCGAGTACCCGGACGAGGGCAAGTTTCGAGGCAGGGATGGCGCAGCTCGGTGGACATGCGATGTTCATGGAGTCACGGACGACACAGATCAGCCATGGGGACACGGCGACCGAGATCGGCGAGATCCTCGGCCGCTACAGCGCAGGAATCGCGATCCGGCAGGTCGACTGGGGAGTCGGCAACGCCTATCAGCGAGCCGTGGCAGAGGCAAGCCGCGTTCCCGTACTGAACATGCAGTGTGAGATCTATCACCCGCATCAGATCCTCGCCGATGTCATGACCATCATCGAGAAGAAGGGCGACCCGCGTGGACGCACGCTCAACGTCAGCTACGCGTATGCTTCGAGTTATCAGAAGCCGCTCAGCGCGCCGCAGAGTCTCATCTTGCTCGCGACCAGATTCGGTATGAATGTGCGCCTGACCCGTCCTCCTGAGTTCAAGCTGATGCCGGAGATCGTCGCCCAAGCCGAAGAGAACGCTCGACGGTCCAAGGGATCGTTCGAGATTCTCGAAGACTTCGAGGACGGTTTCCGTGATGCCGACGTCGTCTACGCGAAGAGCTGGGGAGCGATGCTCACCACCACGGACGACGAGAAGTCGGCGGCAATCGGATCCAAGTACACGGACTGGATCACCGACGAACGGCGAATGGCTCTCGCGAAGGATGATGCGATCTATATGCATCCGCTCCCGGCCGATCGCAACGTCGAGGTTACCGACGGCGTTCTCGACGGGCCGCACAGCGTCGTGTTCGACCAGGCGGAGAACCGGCTCCACGCGCAGAAAGCGGTCATGGCGCTGACCATGTAGCACCGGGTGCGAGCCAGCCGGTGCGAGACACCGAAGAGGACGAAGAGGAGAGAACTTGTTGAGCAACACCAGACGACCGCTCGCCGTGGTTGCCATTGGGGGCAACTCGCTGATCAGGGACGCCGAGCACCGCTCGGTCGAAGATCAGTACATCGCGGCCGGTGAGACAGATCAGCACATTGCCGAGCTGATTCGCACAGGCTGGGATGTCGCGATCACCCATGGGAACGGACCTCAGGTGGGTTTCATCCTGAGACGCTCCGAGCTCGCAAGGCACGAACTGCACGAGGTTCCGCTCGACGCGTGTGGTGCCGATACCCAGGGAGCGATCGGCTACGCGCTCCAGCAGAACCTGTACAACGACTTTCTCCATCTCGGCATCGACAAGACCGCGGTCACGGTCGTGACCCAGGTCGAGGTCGATCGTGCCGATCCGGCGTTCGAAAACCCGGCAAAGCCGATCGGTACGTTCATGGATGCCGAAGTCGCCGCCCGCCGGCGTGAAGTCGACGGCTGGGAGGTCGTGGAGGACGCCGGCCGGGGCTGGCGCAGGGTCGTGGCATCGCCTCTTCCAAAGAGGATCGTCGAGATCGAGGCCATTCGGGAGTTGCTCGGAGCAGGGATGGCGGTCATCTGTGTCGGTGGGGGAGGCATTCCCGTCGTCGCCGACGAGACTGGTGCGCTCAGGGGTGTGCCGGCGGTGATCGACAAGGACCGTGCCTCCGCTCTGCTGGCAAACGAACTCGATGCGGACCTGCTGCTGATCAGCACCGCTGTCGAGAAAGTGGCGCTGGGCTGGGGCACACCGGAACAACGGTGGGTCGATCGGATGACTCTCGAGGAGGCGAAACGGCACCTCGCCGAAGGCATCCATTTCGCGGCAGGGAGCATGGCGCCGAAGATCGAGTCAGCGATCACCTTCCTCGAGGGGGGCGGCCGGGAAGTCCTCATCACGAACCCCGAGAACATCGAACGCGGGGTTGCGGGCAAGACCGGAACTCGGATCGTGCAATGACACCAGATCATGTCACGGGCTTGCGCTGCGTCATCTGCGGAAAGGTCTACGCGCCCGACGAAGTGGAATACGTCTGCCCCGAGCACGGGGATGACGGCATCCTGGATGTCCTGTATGACTACGAGCTGATCGGCTCTCGTGTCCAGCGGGACGGGCTCGGGGCAGACTGGTCCATGTGGAGGTACCGGCCGCTGCTGCCAATCGGGGTGGAGGCCGCAGTCCCACCCCTCGTCGTTGGGTGGACTCCTCTCTACGAGATTCCCGAACAGGCCGAGAAGCTCGGGCTTGGCAGGCTGTGGATCAAAGACGGCGGGCGGGAACCTACCGCATCGTTCAAGGATCGGGCGAGCGCAATCGCCATCGTCAAGGCCCACGAGAGCGGAGCAACGGTGATCACGACCGCCTCGACGGGAAATGCCGCCGCCGCGCTCAGCGGCCTCTGTGCGTCGGTGGGCCAGGAGAACGTGATCTTCGTTCCCCGTTCCGCTCCAGAGGCGAAGATCGCCCAGTTGCTCGCCTTCGGCTCGACGGTATTCACGGTTCGAGGCACGTACGACGACGCATTCGAACTCTGTCTTCGCGTTGCAGATACGTACGGCTGGTACAACCGCAACACGGCCTACAACCCTTACATGAGCGAAGGCAAGAAGACGGCTGCGTACGAGATCGTGGAGCAGCTCGGGTGGGAAGTGCCGGACGCCGTGCTCGTGAGTGTCGGGGACGGCTGCATCATCGGGGGTCTCCACAAGGGCTTCAAGGACCTGCTCGCTCTGGGTTGGATCGATCGGATCCCCCGACTCGTCGGTGTCCAGGCCAGGGGAAGCAACTACTTGGCGGAGGCATGGGAGACGGGCGAGGACGTGCTGAGGAAGCCCGCCATCGCGGCCCAGACCGTCGCGGATTCGATATCGGCAGGGCTGCCGAGGGATCGGATCAAGGCGATGGCCGCGGTCGTCGAGACCGATGGCGCGTACGTGACCGTCGACGACGACGAGATCCTGGCGGCAATCCCCGCGATGGCGAGGGCCAGTGGCGTGTTCGGTGAACCGGCCGGTGCAGCCGCGTATGCCGGCCTCCTGAAGGCGAAGGAGATCGGGTTGCTCACCGCCGATGACAAGGTCGTTGTTCTCAACACCGGAAGTGGCCTGAAAGACGTGGCGTCGGCAGTTCGAGCCGCCGGCATGGCAGGAAGTGTCTCGTACGAGATCACCCCCACCCTGGAAGCCGTGCGGGCGGTGATGGAGGCTCCGTGATTCCACAGGAGCCGCACCGTGCCTCAGGCACCAAGCACGAAGTACCAGGTACGAGACACCTCTTACCCCAGACTGGAGACACACATGATCGATCTCACCATCCACGAAGGCCCGCTCGAGCAGGCACTGCAACGAGCCAGAGAGCGCAACATCATCATCCCCACGTTCGCCCAGCAGCGTGATCCACGTCTCATCCCGGGTGCCATCAAGGAGAAGTTGCGGGGTGTGGGTCTCTGGGACCTCGACCCGATCAACCTGTTCAGGATCACATGGAAGAACGAGCCGGTCTCCAGCGGCGGTGGATTCGGGGGCGTGAACTTCATCGAGTACCCGAAGGAACTCACCGGCATCGATGCACGCGTCGTGTCGCTCGTGGGAAAGTGGTTTCCGACGGGGGCTCACAAGGTCGGTGCCGCGTTCGGCTGTCTCGTACCACGACTGGTCACCGGGCAGTTCGATCCGACGACCCAGAAGGCCGTGTGGCCTTCAACCGGCAACTACTGCAGGGGAGGGGCCTACGACTCGCATCTGCTCGCGTGCGACTCCGTTGCGATCCTGCCGGAGGGCATGAGTAAGGAGCGCTTCGACTGGCTGGCGAAGGTCGCCGGTGAGGTCATCGCAACCCCGGGCACCGAGAGCAACGTGAAAGAGATCTTCGACAAGACGTGGGAACTCAAGGCGTCGGGCGAAGACGTCGTGATCTTCAACCAGTTCGACGAGTTCGGCAACTACCTCTGGCACTACACGATCACAGGTCCCGCCATGGCCGAGGTCATCGAGCAGGTCTTGGGCGCGGGCGATCGCTATCGAGGACTTGCGCTCACCACGGGATCCGCGGGAACGATCGCCTCGGGTGACTACCTGAAGCAGCAGTATCCGACCTCCAAGATCGTCGCCAGCGAGGCGCTGCAATGTCCCACATTGCTCGAAAACGGGTTCGGGTCCCATCGCATCGAAGGCATCGGTGACAAGCACGTGCCGTGGATTCACAACGCGAAGAACACGGACTTCATCACCGCCATCGACGACGAGGCGACGATGCAGCTCCTGCGCCTGTTCAACGAACCCACCGGTCAGGAGTACCTGGTCGAGCGGGGCGTGGCGGCAGAGTTCGTGGAGGAACTTCCCCTTCTCGGCATCTCCAGCATCGCCAACATGCTGTCTTCCATCAAGTTCGCCAAGTGGAACGAGATGAACCGCAGCGACCTCGTGATCACGGTCGCCACCGACTCGGTGGAGATGTACGGGTCGCGGCTCGAAGAACTGAACGAGCAGCGAGGAGCATTTACGCGAGAGGATGCCGTGGTCGCCTACGAGCGGTATCTGATGGGGACCACGACCGACGCGATGGTCGAACTCGATTATTGGGGACGCAAGCGAATCCACAATCTCAAGTACTACACCTGGGTCGAGCAGCAGGGCAAGACCTACGAGGAGATCCAGGCACAGTGGTACGACGACGACTACTGGGCATCGATTCAGAGCGAGGTCGGCGAGATGGATCGCCGTATCGAGGCGTTCAACGAGAAGAGCGGCCTGTTGGCGAAACTCGACAACTGAGATCGGAGACCCACCACGCGGTGGGTCGGCGTCGAAATCGAGCGTGATCGTGGGTAGCCTTCCGGTGAGGAGATGAAGGCGATGCGCGCGCAGGTTCTGCACAGTCCCGACACGATCACCGAGGCGCCCCTGGTACTCGAAGAGGTCGCCGATCCGGTACCACGTGCAGGCGAACTCCTGCTCGACGTCTCGGCGTGCGGTGTCTGTCGCACCGACCTCCAGGAGGTCGAAGGGGATCTCGATCAACACCGAAACCCTGTCATCCCGGGGCACCAGATCGTCGGAGAGGTCGAGGCAATCGGTGCCGGCGTGACCGGGTGGCAGATCGGAGACCGTGTTGGCGTCGGCTGGCTCGGAGGATCGTGTGGGCGATGTCGGTTCTGCCGTACCGGGCGCGAAAACCTCTGCGAGGAAGCCGTGTTCACAGGGTGGGATCGTGATGGCGGCTATGCCGAAAAGGTGACGGTGAGTTCCGAGTATGCGTTCCGGCTACCGGCCGAAGCAGGGGATCTGGACGTCGCTCCCTTGCTGTGTGGAGGCGTGATCGGCTACCGGGCATTGAAGGTGTCGGGAATACACGCGGGCGGCCGGCTCGGACTCTACGGATTCGGAGCATCGGCGCTCCTCGCGCTGCAGGTGGCCCGCCACTGGGACTGTGAGGTGTATGTGGCAACGCGATCGGAGGAAGAGCGGAAGCGGGCTCTCGAGATGGGAGCGGTGTGGACCGGTGGCTACGAAGACCGCCCACCGGTTCCCCTGGACGCCGCCATCACGTTTGCCCCCGTCGGCCGGGTCGTCGTCGAAGCGCTGAAGTCGCTCGACCGTGGCGGGGTCGTGGCGATCAACGCCATCCATCTGGACCGTATCCCGGAGTTCCGTTATGAGGACCTATGGTTGGAACGCCAGATCCGCAGCGTTGCCAATTTCACGAAAGGAGACGCCGACGAGTTCTTGCGTCTTGCCGCAGAGATCCCGATCCGGACGGTCACACAGGAGTATGCACTTGCGGATGCCAACAGGGCGCTGCTCGACCTGAAACAGGGGAGCGTGCACGGGGCCGCGGTACTACGAGCGTGAAGCGATCCCCGCATTGGGAATCGCCGACGAGATGACGTAGAGGACCTGGTCAGCTGACATTGCGCCATGTCCAAGCCGGTGCCTCGGCTCCTCTCGACGTGCGGACTCTCGACACGAGGCCATGGCTCGCGGGCAGGTCGGCGATCAGGAATGTGCGTACCGCATCTCTCTGCGGAACTTCTTCCAGTCGGAGGACTTGACCGAAAACAGGACGTCGGTGGCGATCTGGAAGAGACCGAGGAGCAGCAGGATCCACCAGGTCCACGCAGGGGAGTGAGATCCCCATGCCGCACCGATGCCGAGGAACGGGAGGGCCTTGGTGACGAGTGCCCCCGAGGCGTGCATCCATGCTCGGGCCTTCGGCGGCGTACGGAGATAGGTCCCGTAGTCGATCTTGACGCCGGGTTGAGGCTTGGACACCGCACCGATGAACCAGTGCGTGAATCGGATCCCGACGAGTCGCCCGACGATGAGATGGCCGAGGCCGTGCGTGCTCGCAATGAGCGCGACCGTTCCAATAATGATGGCAATCCCATTCCATGGGCTGGGGATGAAGTAGGCGGCCGAAACGGCGGCGAGTCCCACGAGGGCCGCGACCGACATGATGACCGTGCCCGTCCGCGTCGGAACCGTCACCAGTGCCCAGCGCAGAAATGCGGTCTCATCGATTGCAGCGATACGGTCGGCGTGCCTGGTTACCAGGTTGGGATCCCGCTTCACGGTCCCGACCACCCTCCAGAATCCGAGAGCCGACAGATCCACCGGGCCGCCCTCGGCCAACGCCTGTTCGCATCCGTCCAGTGTGGCGTCTATATCCATGCTCTGGATCTTACGCCGACGAGACCCTGAAACAGGTGGTCCCGGTCGATCGGTGGCCGTCGAGGCAGCCGGCCGGCAGATGTCGACGGCGATTCACGCATGATTTGCGACTCGGCTAGGTTGGCTGATGCAGTGCAGATCTTCTCTCCCACCACTGTCGACGAGGCGGTCGACGTCCTCGCGGAGCGACCCGACGCGACGTGTCTCGCAGGTGGCACGGATCTGATGGTTGAGATCAACTTCGGGTTGCGACGCCCCCGAGAGATCGTGGCCCTGCGCCGGGTCGAGGAGCTCAGAACGATGACCTCGACCTGGATCGGCGCCGGGGTCACTCATGCCAGGCTCGAGCAGGGTCCGTGGCCGGCTTTGAGCGAGGCGGCGCATACGATCGGCTCGCCTCAGATTCGCAACACGGGAACGATCGGCGGGAACATCGCCACGGCAAGTCCTGCCGGCGATACGCTTCCCTTTCTGGCCGCAGCCGATGCCCTGATCGTCACGCGATCAAACCGCTTCGGGCGTCGGGAGATCCCGTGGGACGAATTCTTCGTCGGCGTCAAGAAGACTGCCCTGGAGCGGGGAGGAATCATCGAAGGAGTCAGGCTTCCCGGCGAGGCTCCGCTTCGCCAGGGATTCTCGAAGGTCGGGCCCCGTTCCGCGATGGTGATCGCGATCGTGTCGGCATGCGTCCTGCGGTGGGCCGACGGACGCACAAGGGTGGCACTCGGCGCGGTCGCGCCGACGGTGATGCGAGCGCGAAGGGCCGAGGAGATGATCTCGGCCGAGCCCAATCCGAGTGCTGCGGCACTCACCGAGTTTCAGCGTCTGGTCTCCGAAGAGGCTCGCCCGATCACCGACCACCGATCGACAGAACGCTATCGGCGCCACGCGGTGGGGGTCGTAGCCCGCAGGATCCTGGAGCGGCTGTTGTGAAGTTCACGGTGAACGGCAGGACGGCAGAGGTTCCGGTCGAGGGTCCGCAGAGCCTGTTGCGCGTCTTGCGCGACGATGTCGGCCTATACGGAGCGAAGGACGCCTGCGAGCAGGGAGAGTGTGGCGCGTGCACGGTGCTGCTGAACGGAGTCCCGGTGTGCTCATGCCTGGTTTTGGCTGCAGATGCTGAGGGTGCTCATGTCATGACGGTCGAGGGGATTACCCCTGCGGAGGGCTTGCATCCCGTCCAGGAAGCTCTGCTGGACACTGGCGGCGCACAGTGCGGCTACTGCACTCCCGGGATCGTCGTGTCTGCAGCCCATCTGTTGGAGCACAACCCTGATCCGACCGAGGAAGAGGTCAGGGAGGCCCTTGCAGGCAACCTATGCCGTTGTACCGGATACGGCGCCATCATCAGGGCGATCATGGAGGGGACATGACGGTTGTCGGTCGGCGAGTTCGGGGTGGGGTCGGCGAGTCGGTCCGCCGTCCTGATGGGGTGCCGAAGGTGACCGGCAGGTTCGCGTACGTGGGTGATCTCCACACCGAAGGCATGCTGTGGGGAGCCACCAGGAGGATCTACGTTCCACACGGTCGGATCATTCACATCGACATCACACCGGCTCAGGCGATGCCCGGAGTGCAGGCGGTCTTGACACAAGATGATGTGCCGGGGTTCAAGTACCAAGGTCAAATCGTTCAGGATCAGCCCGTCCTGGCAGAGCAAGAGGTCCGATACTGGGGAGAGCCTGTAGCTCTGGTGGCGGCGGAGAGCCGAGAGACTGCCCGAGTTGCCGCCGAAGCGATCATCACCGACGTCGAGCCACTCGAGCCGCTCACGAATCTCGAAGAAGCCCTCGACCGGGGAGAGGTGTTTCGTCACATGACGGTTCGCAGAGGTGACCCCGACGCTCATGGGACGGTTGTGGTGGAAGGGTACTACGAGACACCGAGTGTCGATCAGGCACCGTTGGGGACCGAAGCAGGTTTGGCTATCCCGGATGGTTCGGGAGGCGTCGACCTCTATCCGCCATCACAGTGGATCCATGTCGATCATGAGCAACTCGTGCGCTGTCTCGCCCTCGACCCCGAGCAGGTTCGCGTGCATCCAACCGGGCTGGGGGGCGCCTTCGGGTCGCGCGAAGACCTGAGTTTGCACACCCACCTGTGCATGCTCGCCCTGCGAACCGGGCGTCCGGTGAAGATGGTCTACAGCCGGTTCGAGAGCTTTATCGGCCATGTCAAGCGGCACGGCGCCCATATGTGGTACCGGCACGAGTCCGACGAGGACGGCAACCTGGTGCGCGTCGATGCGAAGCTGATTCTGGATGGGGGCGCATATGCCAACACCACCCACGCCGTGCTCGCAAACGCCACGTACTTCACCGTCGGTCCGTACCGATGCCCGAACACGTTCGTCGAAGGGTATGCGGTGCGCACGAACAATCCTCCCTCGGGGGCGATGAGAGGGTTTGGCGCCAACCAGGTCTGCTTCGCCTACGAGGCACAAATGGATCGTCTCGCGGATACTCTCGGAATGAATCCACTCGATCTCCGCCTTCGGAACGCATTGAAGCCCGGGGACCACCTCGCGACGACGGGCCAGGAGATCACCGAACCGCTGCCGACTGCAGAGGTGCTCCGTTCGGTCATGGCGATCCCGATGCCTGACGAGGACTCGACTCGTTCGCCCGGCGGGAGCGGTCTCACCACCCCGCCCTCGGCAGTCGTCCGAGGGGTTGGCTACGCGGTCGGTATCAAGAACCTTGCGTTTTCGGAGGGTTTCGACGACTACGCAGATGCGCGCGTCGAGCTGACTGCCGAGGGAGCGAGAGTGCACACGGCCGCCTCCGAGGTCGGACAGGGCATGGTCACGGTTTTGATGCAGATTGCCCGTAGCGTACTCACCATGGAACAGGTAGAGGTTGTGTGGGACGACACCGCACACATCGGTTCCGCAGGCTCCTCCTCCGCGTCGAGACAGACACAAATGGCCGGTGGTGCCGTGCAACAGGCGGCGCTGAGCGCTCGGTCCGCTGCGCTGGAGCGGGTTGGCGGCGACGACCTCGATGATGAGGGTGTCTGGCGCGACGGGCGGCTCGTGGCCACCTGGAACGAACTGTGTGAGAATGGATCGATCGTCGGCGAGGCGCGATTCCGTCATAGGGACACCGATGTGCCTGACGAGAACGGCCAGGGAAACGTACACGTCGATTTCTGCGTTGCGGCGCATCGGGCGATCGTGGATGTGGACCCTGAACTGGGACTTGTGCGCGTGGTTCGGATCGATACTGCCCAGGACGTGGGCCGGGCGCTCAACCCTGTGCAGGTGATCGGCCAGATCGAAGGGGGCATCGCACAAGGGTTCGGCATGGCGTTGCTCGAAGAGGTGATTCTCGACGAAGGCGTGATCAAGAATGCGACCTTTACCGACTATCTGCTTCCCACGATCGAGGACATGCCCCCGGTGGAGACGGTGCTCGTGGAACAGCCGGGAACGTGGGGGCCGTTTGGAGCGAAAGGTTTCGCGGAGCTGCCGGCCATTTCGTCGACGGCGGCGGTCGTTGCAGCCATTCGAGCGGCGACGGGGCGTGAGATCAACCGTGTGCCGGTGCACCCCGAGGACATCGCTACTCCGTTCTCGTGACGCTTCACGGGAATGATCCCAACCAACCGTCACGAGAACGGTGGATCAGGGGGTGAGTAGGCGCCGCGCGGCCCTGTTGTGCGCCTCGGTCAACAGTTCGAGATCGACGGTGACGGGCCGTCCGTTCTCGACGATGGCCTTTCCTTGAACGTAGGTGTGATCGACCGTCGTCGGGGCACACAGCAGCAGCGCGGCGACCGGGTCCTGCTGGGCTCCCGCATACTCGATGCGCCCGAGGTCTGTTGCAGTGAAGTCCGCGGCCTTTCCCGAGGCGAGCGAGCCGATATCGTCGCGACCGAGTACGGCGGCCCCACCGAGCGTCGCGATCTCGAGCGCCGTTCGCACCCCCATGAGAGGTCGCTCGCCGTGGCGGACTCTCGCCAACAACAACGCAAGGCGCGCTTCGCCGAGGAGGTCGTTCCCATCGTTGGAGGCCGAACCGTCCACTCCCAGGCCGACGCGGACGCCGGCGTCCAGATAGCCCATGACGGGGGCGACACCGGAACCGAGTCGCATGTTGGAGGCCGGACAGTGGGCGACGCCGGTACCTGTCTCGACCATCAGTCGAATCCCCGCGTCATCGACGTGGACACCGTGGGCGAACCAGACATCGGGCCCAAGCCAACCGACATGTTCGGCATATGCAAGAGGTGTCAGGCCGAAGCGCGCGAGGCAGAAATCCTCTTCGTCGGCCGTCTCGGCCAGGTGCGTGTGGAGCGAGACCCCGTAGCTGCGAGCAAGCTCGGCGGACTCTCGCATGACGGCGGTCGTCACCGAGAAGGGTGAGCACGGCGCGACGACGATGCGCAGCATCGACCCGGGTGTCGGGTCGTGATACGACTCGATCACTCGCCGCGTGTCCTCGAGGATCGCGTTCTCGTCCTCGACGAGGGAGTCCGGGGGAAGGCCGCCGTCGCTTTCGCCGAGACTCATCGAACCGCGAGCCGCGTGGAAACGAATGCCGATTTCCCCGGCTGCGTCGATCGTGTCATCGAGGCGGCTTCCGTTGGGGAACAGGTAGAGGTGGTCGGACGTGGTCGTGCACCCGCTGAGAGCCAGTTCGGTGACCCCGACCTTCGTCGAGAGACGAATGTCGTCGGGTGTGATTCTCGCCCAAATCGGGTAGAGGGTCTGGAGCCAAGGGAAGAGCTCGGCATCTTGTGTTCCGGGGAGCGCTCGTGTGAGCGTCTGATAGAGATGGTGATGTGTGTTGATGAGTCCGGGTATGACGACATGTCCGGACACGTCCAGAACCTCATCGGCCGTGTCGGGCAGCTCCGCGGTGGGTCCGACCTGTTCGATCCATCCGTCGCGTGCGAACAGGCCACCATCGCGGATCTCACGGCGGTCCGGATCCATCGTGACCAGGACGACAGCGTGTTTGACGAGGAGAGTTCCCATCAGGAGATCGCTTTCTCGGGGCGGTTCTTGCGTCGATGTCCGGTCGATCAAGACCTCGCTTCGACTTCCGTCTTTGCATCGTACCGGCGTAATCTTGCCCGAACGGGGAAAGGTGCATGTTGGAGGATTTCATCCGAGAGCTGCCGAAGGCCGAGCTGCACATCCATATCGAAGGCTCCCTGGAACCCGAGATGATGATGGCCTTGGCGGAGCGAAACGATATCTCGATTCCCTTCTCTTCGGTGAAGGAGATCCGGGACGCCTACGAGTTCAGAGACCTGCAGTCGTTTCTCGACATCTACTACGACGGTGCTTCCGTGCTGCGAACCGAGCAGGACTTCTACGACCTGGCCTGGGCCTACCTCGAGCGCGCTGTTTCCGATGGCGTGAAGCGGGCAGAGATCTTCTTCGATCCTCAGACACACACTTCGCGCGGTATCGCGTTCTCGACCGTGGTTTCGGGTCTGCGTCGCGCCGTTGACGACGCGCGCGACCTCGGCGTGTCGGCTGCGCTGATCATGTCGTTTCTGCGCCACCTCAGTCCAGAAGAGGCGATGCAGACACTCGATGACGGCCTCCGGTTCCGTTCGTCACTGATCGGTGTCGGCCTCGACTCCTCCGAGAGAGGGCGCCCGCCGGAGCTGTTCGCGAAGGTCTTCGCGAGGGCACGGAGCGAGGGACTGCACCTCGTGGCTCACGCAGGCGAGGAGGGCCCACCCGAGTACATCCGCCAGGCTCTCGACGTCCTGGGGGTCGAGCGGATCGACCATGGTGTCCGGATCGATGAAGATCCTGAACTCGTCCGTCGGATCATCTCGGAACAAATCCCCCTCACGATGTGTCCGCTCTCCAATGTCAAGCTTCGTGTGGTCGACGAACTCGAACATCACAACCTGAAACGTCTACTCGATGCAGGCGCGATGGTGACGATCAACTCCGACGATCCCGCCTACTTCGGTGGGTATATAGCAGACAATTACGAGGCCGCGGCTGCTGCTCTCGGACTGACCAGGACAGAGATCGTGACGATCGCCCGCAACTCGATCGATGCCGCATTCATCAGCCCCGCCGAACATGAGAATCTCCTGG
Source organism: bacterium BMS3Abin02 (assembly GCA_002897675.1). NCBI lineage: Bacteria > bacterium BMS3Abin02. Next base: position 18,759 of record BDSU01000020.1, read on the forward strand.
CGGACCTCGATGTGAGTCAGCTCACGAGATGATGTTCGAGCACCTGCCACACTTCCGGTCCGGCGAGCTTCGTTCGTAGCGATGCCAGGGTTCTGATGAATGTGGGAACCGCCTGTTCGGGGTCCATGGGATTCGGCCGCATCACGGCGAGTACCGCCGGCGTCGGCCGCAGCACGAGGGTATCGGTCGCCGGCCAGGCGGTTGCGACGGCGACCAGCTCGTCGTGGAGAGCGGAACGCCCGACCCGATCGAACATGGACTCATAGAAATGCGCTCGTCGGCGCTGTTCCTCCGCGGCCATCGGCGCCAGGACGAGGAGGAGATCGAGTGGTTCCGGATTGCCGAGCACCAGGTCTGCATTGGTCCCGGAGACAACCCCACCGTCGACGTAGTTCTTGCCCTCGATCTCATACGGGGAGAACACGATTGGGACGGCGGAGGAAGCCGCCACGGCGTCTCGAAGAGGGACGACCGGGGCGCTGGTCGTGCCGAACGCCGTCCGGTGTTGCTCTTCCAGATCGTATGCCACGATCACAGTCGGGCGTTCCGGCCACGTGTCGGCGATCGAAGGGGCCTGTTCTGCGACCCAGTCGGCGATGCCGGACGGATCGTATCGCCCAGGAGCCCCGATCACGGAGGTGAGGCCCGGTCGTCGGAAACTGGGAAGAACGCCGTATCGGATCCATCTCCTGACACCGTGGATATGGTCCTTTCGATAGACCCAGGATCGGATGCGTCTGGCAACGTCCTCCTGCCGCTCGCCCTTCTTGACGATGCTGTCCAGCGACAAGGTTCCCGAGCGCACGATCGAAGCGGCGAAAGCACCCGCAGAGGTTCCAACGATGACGTCGGCGGTCTTGGGCTCCCATCCTGTTGCCATCTCGACGGCCAGGAGAGCTGCCAGGTGATAGGAGGCGCCGGTGACGCCTCCACCTCCAAGAACGAGTCCGACTCTGCTCACGGGCAAGAACAATACAGACACGCGCCGTCATCGGACGGCGCCGTCCGATGGTGATCAGGAACCCACGGCAGCGCCGAACGGACGGTGGCAGCTCGGGCAGTCCCGGTCTGACTCATCCGTGTCGGTCCCGCACCACGGGCACGGCAGCTCGGTTGCGGACCGATACGCCTCTGCCCAGGTGCCGGCCTCGAACGCGAAGCCATCACCGATATCTCGAAACCGTCGACCGGCGAGGACGACGAGTGCCGTGATGAGCGATGCCGTCAACAGCAATTGCACCATGCGATCTCCTCTCGCACGCGAAGTGTATGAGGGGAGCGCGCGGGAAGGAAGGATTTCGCGATCTCCGCTTGCCGCGCAGGCACGACGTATCGAAGCCGGGCACCGAGCCGGACCTCGACTGACAGACGACGACCGAGAACTTCCGACTCCTTGGTCAGCCCATCGCCGAAACCAGATGATCGACGAAGGGTTGGAGATCTTCGAGCCGTCCGTCTCTCATCTCCACCTGGCGGAGCAGGGATGCAGATATGTGAAAGGCGAACCAGGACTTGAGCGCTTGTCTGTCGATGGTCGCCCCGTATCCCAGCGAAAAGGCATCGACGGCTGCGCTGGCACGCTGGGAGAGCTGCCAGTACGCGAACGTGTAGTCCCATTCGGGAGGGGCCAGCGTCGCCCAAGTCCAGCCGGTCAAGGTGACCTGCCCATCGTCGTTGATGACGAACGCCTCCGGAGCCGGCCGCGAATGGCTGGCACGCGGGGAACCGGTGGAAGGGAACTCCAGATCGACGGCGCTCTCAAAGACAGAAGAAGGAATCCTCAATCGGCCTCGGTAACGCTCCAATCTGGCGAAGTTGCCTCTGATCGCCGTACGCATCCGGTCTGAATCGATTCCTGCTTCGAGATTGGACAGTTGCGAATGGTTGGCTTCGTGAAGCCCTCTGAGCAGGGTTCCGGCTTGCTTCGCCGCCTTTGGGTTGCCGGGCAGCGCTGCAAGCGTCCACTTTCCGGCGTCGGCAAGGCGGACCCAGTACGAATCACCCGTAGATCCCCATTCGAGAACGGTCGGCAGTCCCGGCAGTCCGGAGAGCGCGTCGTAGGCTCTGCGTTCTCTGCGTTGGTATGAAGAGGAACCGTATACCTTGAGGATCCACGTGTGCCCGTCGGAAGTTCGCACTCGGAACACGCTGTTGGTTCCGGTGGAGAGCGCGTTGGCACTCCCTCCATCGGCAAGTCCGAGTGCAATATCCTTGGGCTGCACGTCTCCCCTTCGCAAACCAGTCGGCGATGCAGATTGCTTCGTTTACGCTACAGCAGATTGAGAGTGTGTGTTGCATGAATCGTGGGTATCAAAGAAATGGTACTCCGAGGCAATACGAGAGAAGAGGGTGAACGTGTCCATCGAAATCGAGTTTCCCGACGGCTCCAGAAGGCCTTTCCCCGACGGCAGCACCGGGCTGGATGTCGCAACGAGCATCGGAAAGAGACTTGCCGCCGCAGCCGTCGCCGCGAAGCTCGACGGCGTGCCGCTCGATCTGACCCGGCCCCTCCCGCACGGGGGAAAGCTGGAGATCATCACGGGGGACACGGAGGAGGGGCGGGAAGTCCTGCGTCACTCGGCAGCTCACGTGATGGCTCAGGCGGTGCTCTCGTTGTTCGAAGGTGCCCGGTTTGCCATCGGCCCAGCCATCGAGGACGGGTTCTACTACGACTTCGATATCGGCCGCCCCTTCACGAGTGAGGACCTCGCGAGGATCGAAGCTCGCATGGGCGAGATCGTGGCCGAAGATCAGCCGTTCATCCGCGAAGAAGTCTCGGAGGAGGATGCTCTCGCGATGTTCGCCGATCAGCCGTTCAAGACCGAGATCGTCGAAGCGGTCGACGATGGCGAGCTCGGTACCGTGATCACGGTGTACCGCAACGAGGGGTTTGTGGACCTCTGCCGCGGTCCCCACGTTCCATCGACATCGAAGATCAAGGCCTTCAAGCTGCTGCGCAGTGCGGGCGCCTACTGGCGTGGTGACGAACATAGACCGCAACTACAGCGGATCTATGGGACCGCATGGGAGAGCACGAAAGCCCTTCAGGCCTATCTGGACCGCCTCGAGGAGGCGGAGCGTCGGGACCATCGAAAACTCGGCGCGGAGTTGGATCTCTTCTCGTTCCCACCGGAGCTGGGTTCGGGCCTCGCCATCTGGCATCCCAAGGGTGGGATCGTGCGCAAGGTCATCGAGGACTACAGCCGACGGGTACACATGGAGAACGGGTACGAACTGGTGGTCACACCGCACGTTGCGAAGGCGCACCTTTGGGAGACGTCGGGTCATCTCGATTTCTATGCCGAGAGCATGTACCCGGCAATGGAACTCGACCACGGCGATGCGTACTACGTCAAGCCCATGAACTGCCCATTTCACGTCCTCATCTTCAAGAGTCGGAGTCGTTCTTATCGGGAGCTGCCACTGCGCCTGTTCGAACTCGGAACGGTCTATCGGTACGAACGTTCCGGGGTCGTTCACGGTCTCCTGAGAGCCAGGGGCTTCACCCAGGACGACAGCCACATCTTCTGCAGCCGCGAGCAGATAGGCACCGAATTGCAGAATCTGCTCGATTTCGTCCTCACGGTGCTGCGAGACTTCGGGTTTGCCGAATTCGAGGCCGAGCTCTCAACCCGGCCCGAGAAGTTCGTTGGCGAACCGGAGATGTGGGAACTGGCGACCGCCTCGCTGGCGGCCGCGCTCGAGACGGCGGACCTCGAGTACTCGGTCGCGGAGGGTGATGGGGCCTTCTACGGGCCGAAGATCGATGTGCACATCAGGGACGCGATCGGTCGAAGGTGGCAGCTTTCGACGATTCAGGTCGATTTCTCCCTTCCGGAGCGGTTCGATGTCGAGTTTGCCAGTGCGGACAACACGCGTGATCGTCCGGTGGTGATCCATCGGGCCCTGTTCGGGTCCGTCGAGCGGTTCTTCGGGATTCTTCTCGAGCACTATGCAGGGGCGTTCCCTGCCTGGCTCGCCCCGGTGCAGGCTGCGATCGTTCCGGTCGCCGATCGGCACATCGGCTACGCCAACGAGGTTGTCTCCCTGCTTCGTGGCGCAGGAGTGCGCGCACGGGTCGACGAGAGCCAGGAGACGGTGGGGGAGAAGATCCGACGCGCCTTGTCGCTGAAGGATCCGGCCGTTCTCGTGGTCGGAGATAGTGACGAGGAGGCACGTACCGTTGGCTTGCGCTTGTACAGCGCCGAGCGAGAGGAACGCGATGTGCCGCTCGAAGCCGCCGTGGACCGCCTGGTGGCGCTGGTCGCACCGCCCAGATAGCGGCGATTTTTCCTAGACGGGGGACCGGCATAATCTGATCTCCCCACGAGACCGTCGACAACCAGGGAGATTCGTCTGTGAAACGATTCGTCGAAACCATCTCCGTTGTGGTGCGGCGATGGCCGTGGTGGACGATCGTGACGATGCTTGCGATCACGGTGGTCCTGGCTTCGTTTGCGAGGCAGGCCAAGGTGGCCTCGGGACAGGAAGGGTTTGCGCCGGACACGCCCGAGATCGCGGCGTCGGATCAGATACGGGAGCTCTTCTCGACCGGAAGCAGCGAGAAGGTCATGCAGATCATCCTCAGCGGGGACAACGTCATCAGCGCCTCGGGGGTCCGGACGGTCGCAGCCATCGAATCGGCGATACGCTCCAGCGACGCCGCAGCCTACATTTCGGACCGCTCGGATCGAGCCGGCATCGTGTCATACCTTGGAGGAGTACTTCGGGCAGCGCAGATGCAGGGCATGGACATTGGCAAGCTCTCCGACGAGCAGGTGAAGCAGCTGTACAAACTGAGCCTGCAGCAGGCGGCGCCGGGACAAGCCGACTACCTGAGAGCCCTGGCCTCCTCGAAGGGCCGGCTTGATGAGGCCACAGCTCCCGCCGGGCTCGTCGTCGTGTTTCTCGACACTTCGGCCTTGCCCCAAACGGGTGACGACTTCAGTGCACTCGTCGATATCGAAAAGGGGATCGCGGCCACGGCAGAGCAGCACTCGTCCGGTGGCATCGACGTTCAGGCATTCAGCATGTTGCTGCTCATGGGAGACGAGTTCGACTTCTCTGCCGAGGTCGGTCGCCTCTTCCTGAGTGCGTTCCTGATCATCTTGCTGATTCTCGGGTACGTGTATTACGTGCGGCCTCGCGGGGGGCGTACAGGATGGGGAGCGATTCGGCGTACGGTCGCCGATGTTGCGCTCACCCTGGCCGTGATCATGACGGCAATCGTGTGGATGCAGGGCTTCGGTGTGCTGCTCGGGCCTGATCATCTCGGTGTGATCGGTGATCTGAATCAGATCACCCAGATCATTCCCATCCTGCTCATCGGTCTTGGAGTGGACTACGCGATCCACTTGACCGGACGATACCGGGAGGAGATCGGTCTCGGCAAGACGGTCGCGGAGGCTTCCACCCGAGCGATCGGAACGGTCGGTGTGGCTCTCATTCTGGCGACCTTGACGACCGCCGTCGGGTTTCTGACCAACCTGATCTCACCAATCCCGGGGCTGAGGGATTTCGGGATCCTCACTTCGGTGGGGATCGTCTCGGCGTTCGTTCTGATGCTGACGTTGCTGCCGGCGATCAGGCTCCTGCTCGATCGTCGTGCCGAACGTGAGGGACGACTGCATGCGGAGTCATTCGTCGTCGGCTCGACGGCAAGGGCGCTCCCTCGCATCGCCGCGCGTACAGCGGTGCTCGCAGAACGTCTTCCCGTCGTGACGCTCGTGGTGGCACTGGCTCTCGGAGGGCTGGGCGCCTTCGGGTTGACACAGCTCAAGACGACGTTCAGTTTCGTCGACTTTCTGCCGCAAGACTCGCCGGCGGTCCGCGCCTTCAAGACGGTGGAAGAGCAGTTCGCGGGTGGCTTCGGTGAAGCGACGAACGTACTCATCAAGGGTGATGTGGCGACGCCGCAGGCGTATCAGGCGATGCAGGAGGCATGGAACCTGCTCGGCGAGACACCGGACGTGACGAGCTTCGGTGGGTTTGCGGCAGCAGAGTCACCGCTCAGCGTCGTGGCAAACTTGGCGCGGTCTGGAAACAAGAAGTTCCTGCAGGCCGCCGGTGCAGCAGGTTTGGGATCCGATCTCACCGTCGGACCCGACGCCGATATCGCCGGCATCTTCAATGCGGCCGTGATTGCAGCACCGGAGGAAATGGGCCGTGTGCTCCACAAGGACGCCGATGGTTCCTACACCGCTGCCCAGTTCGTGATACAGACCGGAGCGGGCGAGGAGCGAGCCGCAGCCCTTGCCGCCAATCTTCGCCGGGACTTCACTCCGGTCACCGACGCAGGCTTGACGGCAATCCCGACGTCGACGTCGATCATCTCGGCGGTGATCGTCAACAAGCTCTCGAGCTCGCAGCTCAGGTCGCTGTTCGTCGCGATCTTCGTCGCGATGCTGCTGCTGATCGTCAACTTCTGGTTCGAAACACGCCGCCCCTTCCTGGGTGTGATCACGATCGCTCCGGTCGCCCTCGTCGTGCTGTGGACCTTCGGCATGATGGCGCTGTTCGGGATCTCCTTCAACCCGGTGACGGCGACGCTGTCCGCGATGGCGATCGGGATTGGTGTGCCGTTCACGATTCACGTGACCCACCGGTTCGAGGAAGACCGAGCGCGCTATGAGGATCAGGAGGAGGCGATCCGTTCGACCGCCCGCCACACCGGTGCCGCCTTGGCCGGCTCGGCCTTCACGACGATGGCCGGGTTCGGGATCTTGATGACGTCCTCGCTCAAGCCGATGCAACAGATGGGCGAGGTGACGGTCTTCGCACTCGGTGCCGCGCTCGTCGCGTCGGTGCTCGTGCTGCCATCCATGTTGGCATTGTGGGATACGTGGCATCGCAAACGTAGTTCCACGACGTTCGATCGTGAGCGGCTCAGAGCGCGCGGATACATCGAGCAATAGACGAGGGGGCTCAGGATAGAGCCCCCTCGTGATCGCCGGCCGGTCGCAGTCAGATCCCGGCGATTTCTTCGAGCATGGCTGTCGTCAACGACTTCGGCCGCTCGATCGGATAACCGAGTGCCCGGTCCCAGACGATGTTGGAGAGGACACCGAGGGACCGGCCGATTCCGAAGAGGACCGTGTAGAAGTCGTACTCGCGAAGTCCGTAGTGCCACTGAATGACACCGGACTGGGCGTCGACGTTCGGCCACGGGTTCTTGGCCTTGCCCTGCTCCTCCAAGATCGGTGGGACGACTTTGTAGAGCATGTCCACATACTTGAAGATCGGATCATCCGGCAGATGTTTCAGGCAGAAATTGCGCTGTTCCGCATACCTCGGGTCGGTCTTGCGGAGCACGGCGTGGCCGAATCCCGGGATGACCTGACCGGAGTTCAGCGTCTCCCAGACGAACTCCTTCATCTTCTCCTCTGTGGGGACCTCACCACCCATCTTCTCCATGACACCCTGGATCCAGCGCAGCACCTCTTGGTTCGCGAGGCCGTGCAGTGGACCGGCGAGACCGTCGATCATCGCCGATGCCGCGTAGTAGACGTCCGAGAGTGCGCTCGCGACCAGATGTCCGGCGTGGGCACTCACATTCCCGCTCTCGTGATCGGAATGGAGGATGAAGTACAGGCGGGCGACATCGTCGTACGGCTCATCGATGCCCATCATGTGGGCGAAGTTGCCACCCAGATCCAGATTCGGATCCGGGGCGATCGGAGTGTCACCCTTGTACTTGAGGCGGTAGATGAACGCTCCCAGTTCGGGGAGTTTCGCCCAGAGGTTGAGGGCGTCCTCCAACGTGGGCTGCCAGTGGTCCATCTTTCCGAGGCCCTTGTTGTAGGCCTTCACATACTCGGATTCTCTCTGCATGGTCAGGATGGCGGCAGAGAACATCGTCATCGGATGTGTGTCTCGTGGCATCGCCCTGAGCACGTCGAATACGTACTGGGGAATACCCGAACGGTTCTTCAACTCCTGCACGAGTTCCGCAACGTCCTCCTCCGTCGGGACCTCCCCGGTGAGGAGTAGGTGGATGTGGCCTTCGACATAGGGCATCTCTCGCCCCGGGACCTTTGGCAGCAGCGCCAACGTCTCGGGGATCGTGTGGCCGCGGAACCGGATGCCTTCGTTCGGGTCGAGGTAGGAGATGTCCGTGACGAGGCAGCGTACGCCGCGTGCACCTCCAATGGCCTGCGCGATGGTGACGTCCGAGACCTTCACGCCACCGTATTCCTTGATCAGCCGGGCGGTACGAGGCCTCCACTCGTCGATCTTGCGTTCGAGCGCTTCCTTCAGTGCCATTGTGCCTCCTTGGCGGTTGGGGTTTCCCGCAAGAGTGTCACCGGAACCCGGCCAGCTGTGTCCGGGCTCATCAGGGCGCTCTCGTGGGAGCGTCGTCGTGTGCGTCTCCCTCCCTACGCCTCTTCCATCTGGGCAGAAGCGATGATCTTCTGTGCTTCTTGCCTCGGGACCTCCTCGTAGTGGTCGAACGTCATTTCAAAACTACCGCGCCCACCTGTCATGGAGCGAAGGTCGATCGCGTACCTCTGCATCTCGGCAAGGGGAACCTGGGCGGTGACGATTCGAAAGTGCCCCTCCGAGTCCATTCCCAGCACGCGGCCTCGCTTCGCGTTCAGGTCGCCGATGACGTCACCCATGTACTCCTCGGGGACCCGAATGTCTGCTCGGACGATCGGTTCGAGGAGGGTGGGACGTAGATCTCGTGCGGCGGCCTTCACGGCCAGAATCCCTGCCATCCTGAAGGACAGCTCATCCGAGTCGACGGAGTGGTATTTGCCGTCGTAGACGGTTGCCTTGACGTCGGTGACCGGATACCCCGCGAGGATGCCCCGTTCGAGCCCCTCCCGCACGCCTTTGTCGACGGCCGGAATGTACTGACGTGGGATGGCCCCACCCTTGATCGCGTTGACGAACTCGTAGCCGGCACCTCGGGACAGTGGCTCGAAGCGCACGAACGCGACGCCGAACTGGCCTCTCCCACCGCTCTGCTTCTTGTGCTTTCCCTCTGCCTCCGCTCTGGCACCGATCGTCTCCCGATAGGGGACCTTTGGGATCGATGTATCGACCTTGACACCGAACTTGCGCGAAAGACGAGCGATGGTGACATCCAAATGGGTGTCACCGAGTCCCGACAGGACCGTCTCCTTGGTCTCGGAACGTCGTTCGACCTGCAAGGTCGGATCCTCTTCTGCGATGCGCGCCAACGCGGTCGAGAGTTTCTCCTCGTCCTGTGCAGACTGCGGCGAGACGACGACGCTCATCACCGGTTTTGGCATATCGACTCGCGCAATGGTGACCTTCGCTCCGGGCGCGTGTATCGTCTCACCGCCCCTGAGGTTCTCGAGCTTGGCGACGGCCGCAATGTCTCCGGTGACCAGTTCGGATGCGTCCTTGTGCTCCTTGCCCTGCATGAAGAACAGGTTGTGCACTCTCACCCGCTCGCCGGACGAGGTTTCGAGATGGTCGTCTGCATGGACCGTGCCGGAGAAGACCCGGAGCAGAGAGATGCGGCCCACGTACGGATCGGACGTGGTCTTGAAAACGTATGCCACAGGGTCTCCGTCCGCGGCGATGGCGAGATTGCCGCCGCCCTCGAGCGGGACCGGTACTCGCTCGAGGGGACTTGGTCCGAACTCCGCGAGGAATTCCGCGAGCGCGTCGATACCGATGAGACGGGTCGACGATCCGCAGAGTACAGGCTGTATCTCACCCGTGAGGATGCCCTGCCGGGTGACTTCGACGATCTTTGCGCGGTCCGGTTCAACGCCTTCGAAGTACGCTTCGAGCAGTTCATCATCGGTTTCGACGACCGATTCGACGAGCGCCGTGTGCATCTTCGACATGGTGTCTTTCATCGATTCCGGCGCCTGTGTGGCGGTGCCCTTCGGATCCCCCTCCGCGTAGGTCACGGCGGTGTTGGAGACGACTCTCACGAGGCCGCTGAGCTCGGCTTCGGCGCCGATGGGGACCTGAACGGGAGCGACGCCTTTCCCGAAGGTTTCGCGGAGAGCATCCAGGGTGAGCGAAAACGAAGAACGCTCCCTGTCGAGCTTGTTGATGAAGATGATGCGGGGAAGGCCTTCCTCGCCCGCCATGTGCCACATCGCCTCTGTCTGGACCTCGACACCGTCGACTCCGGAGACGACGAACAGAGCGAGGTCCGCAGCGCGCAAGGCCGAACGTGCATCCCCGACGAAGTCGGCATACCCGGGGGTGTCGATCAGCGTGATCTTGTGCCCCTTCCATTGGAAGGAGGCGAGAGAAAGCCCGAGGGAGAGCTTCCGCTCGATCTCCTCGGGCTCGAAATCCGTGACGGTGTTGCCATCTTCGGTTCGGCCGAGTCGGGTCGTCTCTCCGGCTGTGAAAAGGAGCGCTTCTGCCAGGGAGGTCTTCCCACTCCCGCCGTGACCCACCAACGCAACGTTCCTGATTCTGTCCGGGACCACGTGACCTCCTGCTTTTCCGCTGATTCTAGTGAGACTCGACCGGTCTCCCGCCGCCGGTCGACCCTCCGTGCGGGCGTTGGAACATGGAGGCACGTTCGTGGTACGTTGCAGCATCGCATGATCGACATGAAAGCTCGCAAGTGGACCACGGTTCTGCTCGCACCGCTCGGCAGAGGACTGGCCAAGATCGGCATCCGGGCCTGGCAGGTGACGCTGTTCGGGCTGGCAGTGACCGTCACGGGCGCCGCATTCGTCGCTGGCGGAAGGTTCGTCTGGGGCGCCGTCCTGGTGTTGGTCGGTTCGGGGATCGACGCGTTGGATGGTGCGGTCGCCAGGTCGAGGGGTTCGGTGTCCGAGCGTGGAGCGTTCCTGGATGCCGGCACGGATCGCATCGGCGAGACGGCGATGTGGACCGGATTGGCGGTCGCCGTCGCGCAGACGACGTCGTGGGTCGCACTGAGTGTTCTCTGCCTGGGAGCATCGTTGATCACCTCTTACCTGCGGGCCAAGGCAGAGACGGGGGGTGTGGACGGACGAGGAGGCCTGATGGGCCGGGCCGAGCGAGTGATCCTGTACGGTGTGGGGCTTCTGTTCGGGTGGATCGGCCCCATGCTGTGGGCGATGACGCTGCTGACGTGGGCAACCGTGGCGCAACGATTCTGGCTCGGGTGGAAGCGGCTCGGCACGTGAGCCTGTCGTATGCCGCCTATCGCGTCGGCATCGGCTTGGCGGGTTTGCTGCCGGAAGGCGTCGTGCGCAGGGCGGGCGAACGGCTCGGAAGAGCGGCTTTCGACCGTGCCGGCCGGCGGCGCAGGATGCTCATCCGTCACATGAGTCGAGTACTCGGATCCGAACGCGAAGTGGAAGAGGCGGCACGAGAGGCGTTTGCAGCATACGGCCGCTACTGGGCGGAGTCGTTCTGGGTTCGACCACGCCGCGTTCCAGAGATTCTCCGTCATATCAGCACGGAGGGAGTCGAGCGGGTCGAGGCCGCGAGGGACGCCGGCTCGGGCATGATCTACGCGCTGCCACACATCGGAAACTGGGAAGTGGCGGGCACGGTCGCGCACGACCTGGGACTCGAACTGCTGGCTGTTGCCGAGTCCCTTCCGGACAGCAAGATCGTTCAATGGTTCGTGGATCTCAGGAAGTCTTTGGGGATCGATGTGGTTCTCGCCAACCGGCCCGGAATCATGCGCGTTCTGACCGAGGCCCTGGAGCGGGGAGCCGCAGTCGCTCTGGTGATGGATCGCAATGTTCGCTCCGGCGGTGTGGACGTCGATTTCTTCGGGGAGCGGACATCCATGCCTGCCGGAGCCGCAGTGCTCGGGATACGAACAAGAGTGCCGGTGTTTCCGGTTGCGGCCTATTTCCATGCGGGGAGGGGGCATCATCTCGTCGTGGAGGCGCCGGTCGAAATGCCGACCGAGGGGACCGAAGAACAGCGCATCGTGGAAGGGACACAGCGTGTCGCCCGAGCGTTGGAGAAGCTCATCGAACGGGCTCCGAGGCAGTGGCACATCGTCCAGCCGAACTGGCCATCCGATCGGGGTCGCAGGTGAGGATCGCGATCGTGAGCCCGTACGGGCTCGATCGGCCGGGTGGCGTGCAGGAGCAGGCTCGTGGCCTGACGAAGCATCTGCGGTCGGCCGGTCACGACGTCCGCCTGATCGGCCCAGGGGCATCCGACGGATCCTGGATATCCATTGGAGGGACCACCGAAGTGGAGGCCAACGCCGCCATCGCTCCGGTCTGTCTCGAACCGGGGGCGGTTGCGAAAGTGAAGGAGGCGATCGTCTGGGCGCAGGTCGTGCATATCCACGAACCACTCGTCCCTGTGGTCGGCCCGGCTGCATGGATGACCGAAGGGATGCCATCGGTGGGGACATTCCATGCAGATCCGGCAGCGGTCGTGAGAGGGATCTATCGATTTGGAGGACCCCTGCTCGCACACCTGTTGGGCCGAATCGATGTCCTCACGGCAGTCAGCGAGGAAGCGGCCCGGGCCGTTCGGGGTTTCGTGCCACATCCGGTACTCATTCCCAACGGGGTCGACGTTACCGCGTTCCAGCCCTCTCCCGATCGTTCTCCGCACCGTGTCGCGTTCGTGGGAAGGGACGATCGACGCAAAGGACTCGACGTTCTCTTGCAGGCGTGGCCTCGGGTGCTGGAGGCGGTGCCCGACGCGGAACTCGTCGTTGTGGGCGCACGTCGTGACCTGCAGACTCCCGGAGTGAGCTTCGAGGGGAGGGTACCCGAGGAGCGGAAGCGATCCCTGCTCGGATCTGCTGCCGTCTACTGTGGACCGAACACGGGAGGTGAGAGCTTCGGGATCGCGCTCGTCGAGGGGATGGCCGCGAGTTGCGCGATCGTCGTCTCGGATCTCCCCGCGTTTCGCTCTGTCGCCGGGCCCGTCGCCGATTATGTGCGCCCTGGAGACGTCGAGAATCTCGCTGCTGCTCTCGTGGGCGTCCTCACGAATCGAGCACGCATGTGCACGATGGGGGAGGCGGCGAGACAGCGGGCGCTGATGTTCGACTGGACTCGTGTGATCCCTCGCTGGGTCCGTCTCTACGCGCAGGTGTCCGAACGTTTCGCACGTCGGCGCCGTCAGTAGAATCAGGTTGAGGAGGAACGAACGTGGAACGTGGAACCGATCTCGTAAAACGTGGCCTTGCCGAGATGCTCAAGGGCGGCGTGATCATGGATGTCATCAACGCGGAGCAGGCGACGATCGCAGAAGAGGCAGGTGCCGTGGCGGTCATGGCGCTGGAGCGCGTCCCGGCCGACATCCGCAAGGAAGGCGGCGTTGCCCGGATGGCAGACCCGCGAATAGTCGAGGAGATCATGGCTGCCGTCAGCATCCCTGTGATGGCAAAGGCGCGAATCGGGCACTTCGTCGAGGCGCAGGTTCTCCAGTCGTTGGGCGTCGACTACATCGACGAGAGTGAAGTGCTCACTCCTGCCGACGAGGAGCACCACATCGACAAGTGGCAGTTCACGACACCGTTCGTGTGCGGAGCCCGAAACCTGGGCGAGGCCCTCCGACGAATCGCCGAAGGCGCAGCCATGATCCGCACGAAAGGCGAGGCGGGGACCGGCAACGTGGTCGAGGCTGTTCGGCACGTTCGCACGGTAAACAGCGAGTTGCGCGCGCTCACAACGATGGGCGCAGAAGAGCTCGCGGCTGCAGCCAAACACCTTGGAGCCTCGGTCGAGCTGGTCAGAGAAGTCGCCGGGACCGGCAAACTCCCCGTGGTCAACTTCGCCGCGGGGGGAATTGCCACTCCCGCGGACGCTGCACTGATGATGCAACTCGGTTGCGAGGGCGTGTTCGTGGGGTCCGGCATCTTCAAGAGCGAAGATCCTGCGCCCAGGGCCAGAGCGATCGTCGAAGCGGTGACGTTCTGTCAGGATCCGGCAACCATTGCGAAAGTCTCCAAGGGACTGGGCGAGCCAATGCGCGGCATCGACATGAGTGAACTCGACGAGGACGAGCTGCTCCAGACCCGGGGCTGGTAGGAGTGTCGGACATCGGGATACTCGCCCTGCAGGGCGACGTTCGCGAGCACGCTCGCATGATCGGCACGCTTGGGTATTCGACACGCGAGGTGCGACGGCCGGACGATCTCGAGGGGTTGTCGGGGTTGGTTCTCCCCGGAGGTGAGTCGACGACCATCGGGCGGCTCTCGGAACGCTTTGGACTGCTCGGTCCGCTTCGCGAAGTGATCGGCGCCGGTCTGCCGACCCTTGGCACATGCGCCGGGATGATCTTCCTTGCGTCAGGCGTGACCGAAGGCGAGCAGCAGCAACTGGGAGTCGTCGACGCGGTGGTTCACCGCAACGCGTTCGGGCGGCAAAACGACTCCTTCGAGGCCGATGTCGAAGTGCGAGGTCTGGTGCGGCCTTTCCACGCGGTGTTCATCCGGGCACCTTGGGTGGAGCACCTGGGACCCAACGTCGAAGTCCTGGCGGACGTCGGGGGGCATCCGGTGCTGATTCGGAGCGGTAATGTCGTCGCAGGAGCATTTCATCCAGAGCTGACCGGTGATGCGAGAATTCACGAGATGGCACTGAGCGGCATAGGAGCTGGGTGATGTCTGGACATTCGAAATGGTCGACGATCAAGCACAAGAAGGGCGCGAAGGATGCCCAGAGGGGGAAGCTGTTCGCGAAGCACGTCAAGGCGATCGAGATGGCGGCGAGAGAAGGCGGCGGTGACCCTGCGGCGAATGCCGCGCTTGCACACGCCATCGACAGGGCGAAGTCGGCTTCGGTTCCCAACGACAACATCGATCGTGCCATCAAGCGAGGCGTCGGCGAGGTGGAAGGCGTCTCCTACGAGGAGTTCTGGTACGAAGGGTATGGGCCGGGTGGTGTCGCACTCTTTGTGCAGGTCCTGACCGACAATCGCAATCGTGCCGCATCGGATGTGCGCTCCACGTTCTCTCGGAACGGCGGAAGCCTGGGTGAGCCGGGCTCTGTTTCGTATGTCTTCGAACAGAAAGGGTATCTGCTCGTTGAAGGCGACGAAGACGAGATCATGCTCGCAGCGCTCGAAGCCGGCGCGGAAGACATACGACCGTCCGATGGAGCCTTTGAAGTCATCACGGAGCCTGGGCTGTTCACCGAAGTGCGGCAGGCGTTGGAAGGGATTGCCACCAAGATCGAGACTGCGGAGATCACCCGGCTCCCCAAGACGACGGTTCCGGTCGACCGTTCCTCGGCACGGAAGGTCCTGCGCCTCGTCGACGCTCTCGAAGATCTCGACGACGTGCAGGAGGTGTTCTCCAACTTCGATATCCCGGATGAGGTGATGGCCGATCTCATGGAGTGATCGGTGTGCAATCCGCGGGTGTGTCCGGTACCCGGGTTATGATCGTACATATGTTCGTTCTGGGTATCGATCCTGGTCTGACGACGACCGGGTACGCAGTGGTCACAGCTCAGGAAGTCGCCGCGATCGGAGTGATCCGAACGCAGGTCGGTCTCCCGATTCCGGAACGTCTGCTGGAGATCTATCGGGATGTGACCGCCTTGATCCGAGAACATGCCCCGTCCGTGATGGCGATCGAACGGGTCTTCGTGAACCGCAACCTCCAGACGGCGATGTCGGTGGTGAGAGCATCCGGCACTGCGATGCTGGCTGCCGCTGCGGCCGGAATTCCTGTCCTCGAGTACACGCCGTCCAAGGTGAAGGCGGCCGTGGCCGGGTACGGGAATGCAACCAAGGGTCAGGTGCAGCGGATGGTGGCGCTACGCATGGGACTTGCCGAGGTGCCGAGCCCGCCGGACGCGGCCGACGCACTCGCCGTCGCGCTCTGTCACCTTCAGGAAGACGGCCTGCGGAGGAGGCTCCCGTGATTGCCGGCCTGAGCGGCACCGTTGTGGCCTCGCCGAACGATCGGGTGATCCTTCAGGTCGGCGGTATCGGTTTCGAGATCAGAGTCACGCCGGGCACTCGCGCCGAGATCGGCCGGGTGGGAACCGAGGCGACGCTGCACACTCATCTTCACGTCAGAGAAGATGCACTCGACCTCTACGGTTTCACCGCCGCCGGCGACAGAGACCTCTTTCGGCTTCTGCTCACCGCCTCCGGCATCGGCCCGAAGGTGGCGATGGCCATGATGGGTGCACTCACGACGGATGAGATCCGTCGTGCCGTGGTCACCGAGGACGCAGTCGCCTTGACGGTGGTCCCCGGTATCGGCATGCGCAGCGCCCAGAAACTGATCCTGGAGTTGCGCCCGAAGCTTGCGGGGGCGGAGGCGGACGTGATGGGCGGTGCAACGCTCTCACGGGTACGCGAAGCGCTGGAGGGTCTTGGCTACGCGGCCGGCGAGATCCAGGAGGTCGTCGGCTCCCTTCCGGCCGATGCTCCCATCGAGGACAATCTGCGCGCGGCGCTCAAGACACTGGGAAGAACATGAGAGAGGACATTCTGAGTTCGACACGCCTTGCGGATGACGAGATGGTCGATGAAACGCTTCGACCGGAACGTCTCGAGGAATTCGTGGGACAGAGCAAGGTGAAAGAGCGTCTGCAGATCAGCCTGGACGCAGCCAAGCACCTGGGACACGCTCTCGACCACGTGCTTCTGTCCGGCCCTCCCGGACTCGGCAAGACGACGCTGGCAGGGATCATCGCCCACGAACTGGACACGCGGATCAGGGTCACATCGGGACCTGCGCTCGAACGGCCCGGTGATGTCGCGTCGATCGTCACGAATCTCGAGGAGGGTGAGGTCTTGTTCATCGACGAGATCCATCGACTTCCCCGCGTCGTCGAGGAGGTTCTCTATCCGGCGATGGAGGACTTCCGGCTCGATATCGTTCTCGGCAAAGGGCCATCGGCGCAGTCGATTCGGCTCGAACTGCCTCGTTTCACCTTGGTCGGGGCGACCACGCGCAAAGGGAAGGTCTCTGCACCGCTTCGGGATCGGTTCGGCATCGTCGACAAACTCGAGTACTACTCCGATGACGAGCTCGAACAGATCATCATGCGTTCTGCCGGGATCATGAGGGTGCCGATCACCGACGGCGGTGCGAGCGTGATTGCGGGGAGGAGCAGAGGCACTCCGAGGGTTGTCAATCGACTGCTCGCCAGGGTGCGGGACTTTGCCGTCGCCCGAGCCGGCGGCGTCGCTGACGAAGAGACTGCTTCCGAGGCGCTGCGGGTCTTCGAAGTCGACGAACTCGGTCTTGATCGCGTGGACCGGGACATTCTGCGTGCCGTGGTCGAGACCTTCGGCGGGGGTCCCGTCGGCCTGTCCACGCTGGCGATCGTCGTTGGGGAGGAAGCCGAGACGGTCGAGGATGCCTACGAGCCATTCCTCCTGCAGCGAGGGCTTCTCCAGCGAACCCCGCGGGGCCGCATGGCGACGGCAGCTGCGTTTCATCATCTCGGGCTCGAGCCTCCACAGGACCTGCAGCCGCGCCTGCTGGACACCTGAGAACCGAGCAGGTGATGCGAACCAGCGAGTTCGACTATGCCCTGCCCAGGGGCTCGATTGCCCAAAGGCCGGTCGCACCCAGAGACGCAGCCCGCCTGCTCGACGTGAGGGATCTCACCGACCGATCGTTCCGAGATCTGCCCGCTCTGCTCATGTCGGGCGACCTGGTGGTCGTCAACAATACGAGGGTGCGGGCCGCCCGCCTTCATGGCCGCAAGGAGGAGACAGGGGGAGCGGTCGAAGCGCTGATTCTGACCCGGTTGGACGATGGTCGTTGGGAGGCCCTGGTTCGGCCCGCTCGACGTCTGCACGCAGGGACGAGGCTGCGCTTCGGGGAGCTGCGGGGACGCATCCTCGAGGATCCGGTTCGAGGCAAGGCACTGCTCGAGTTGGAAGGCGACGATGTCGAGGCGTTGATCGCTGCGCACGGAGAAGTGCCCTTCCCACCGTACATCACGGCCGGACCATCCGACCCGGAGGACTATCAGACAGTGTTTGCCGACAAGGTGGGATCAGCGGCTGCTCCGACGGCCGGCCTGCACTTCAGTGCTCCGGTGCTGGCCGAACTGGCCGATCGTGGGGTCGATGTCGCCACCGTAGACCTCCAGGTGGGTCTGGACACGTTCCGACCGATCGACGCCGAGTACGTCGAACATCACGAGATGCACACGGAACGTTTCTCGATACCGGTCGAAACGGCCGCTGCAGTGTCCGAGGCCCGCAGTCGTGGCGGCCGGGTCGTGGCCATCGGAACCACCGTCGTGAGGGCGCTCGAAGCCGCATCGGTCGGAAACGGGGTGCGCTCCGGTGAAGACTCCACGGACCTGTTCATCCGTCCGGGCTACGACTTCACCGTCGTCGACGCGCTGGTCACCAACTTCCACATTCCCCGGTCCTCGCTCATCGTTCTCGTAGCCGCCTTTCTCGGAAACCGATGGAGGAGCGTCTACGCGAGGGCGCTCGAACGTGGCTACCGTTTCCTCTCATTCGGTGACGCCATGTATGCGGAGCGATGATGCGGTTCGAAATCGGGGCGATCGATGGTACGGCGCGAACAGGAAGCCTGGCGACGTCACACGGCGTGGTCAGGACCCCTGCGTTCATGCCGGTGGGAACTCGGGGTACGGTCAAGATGGTCGACACCCGTGACCTGGCCGAAGCAGGCGTGCAAATGGTGCTGGCCAACACCTACCACCTGATGCTTCGCCCGGGGGAGCACGTCGTTTGTGATCTCGGGGGCCTCCATTCGTTCATGGGCTGGGATGCTCCGATCCTGACCGATTCCGGTGGATATCAGATCTTCTCGCTCGACGCGAACGTGACCGAGGAAGGTGTGGAGTTTCGATCTTCATACGATGGCTCCCGAGTGGAACTCACCCCCGAGGACGCCGTGGGGATCCAGGAGAATCTGGGTTCCGACATCGCGATGATACTGGACGTTCTCATCGGCCTGCCGGCACCCCGAGAAGACGTGCGGTACGCCATGGAGCGGACCCTGCGGTGGTCGGCACGGGCCGTGAGGGTGCACGAGAGGGAAGATCAGGCGCTCTTCGGTATCGTTCAAGGCGGTACCGACCCCGAGCTTCGCAAGAAGAGCGCGGCAATGACGGCGAGTCTGGGCTTCGACGGGTTTGGCATCGGGGGGCTGTCGGTCGGGGAGCCGGAAGCCGACCGCAATCATGCGATCGAAGTCGTGGTCGCAGAGCTTCCTGAGGATCGTGTTCGCTACACCATGGGACTCGGCGACACCAAGGGGATGCTCGACGGTGTCGTGCGGGGTGTAGATCTGTTCGATTGCGTATGGCCGACGCGGCTTGCTCGCCATGGGAAGGTGCTGACCTCGATCGGTGATTACAGCATTCGCCGGGCCGAGTTCAAACGCTCCGACGGGCCGCTCGATCCGAACTGTGACTGCCGGACGTGCAGGGCGCACAGCAGAGGGTATCTGCGTCACCTCTTCCTGACGGGTGAACCGACGGGTCTTCGGCTGCTGACGCTGCACAATCTCGCCTACACCGCGTCGTTGATGGCTCAGGTTCGAGAGAGCATCGAATCGGGGGAGTTAGAATCGTTTCGGCGCGCGACCCTCGCGGCGAGAGTTTCCACCCAATCGGAGGACTCGCTAGCATGACCGCCGCCCGCTCGGCGCGGGCTGCACTCACGAAGAAGGTAGACGTGTTGGTACTGGCTCAGACGCAGGATGCGGGCGGAAGCTCCTGGACTTCGCTGATCTTCCTGGCGCTGCTGATCGGGTTGTTCTACGTGTTGCTCATCCGACCGCAGCGCGTCAGGGCGAAGAAGCAGCGGGAGGTCGCCGCGAGCCTCGAGATCGGTGACAAGGTGCAGTCCTACGGCGGTGTGTTCGGTGTTGTGATCTCACTCGACGAAGATTCGGTCGTGCTCGGACTCGAAGAAGGACGGATGCGCATCTCCCGGCGGGCAATTGCCGGGAAGCGAGAGAGCTGACCATGGCTCGGCGCATTATCACTCTGGTCATCGTGATGCTGCTCGCCTACGGTGGCGTGGCCGCAATCGTGGCGACGCACTCGACCCCGGAACTCGGTCTGGACCTCAAGGGAGGAACCTCCGTCATCTTGCGAGCGCCGGATGGGACCGATCCCGACGTGCTCGAGAAAGCTGTGGAGATCATGCGAGGGCGCATCGAGGCATTCGGTGTCCAGGAGCCCGAGATCTCCATCAGCGGGAAGAACGGTGTACTCGTTCAGCTTCCGGGGGTCACCGACCGGGAGCGAGCGCTCGAGGCGATCGGCCAGACCGGGGTGCTCTCCTTCAGGCCGGTGATCGAGTCCTTCCTCCGCAGTCCTCTGCTACAGCCTGCGACGACGACCACGACGGCGCCCGGCGAGACGACGGTTTCGAGCGAGCCGACGACGACCACCACCTTTCCCCCGAATGTGGATCCGACGACCGGTTTCACCATAAAGGACGATCCCACGCTGTTGGACGCGTGGCTTCCCGAGTATGGGCCCGACGGGAAGGTGATCGCCGGATATCACGTCGGCACACTGATAGACCCTGAGACAGGAAAGCCGGACCCGCTGACCGGTAAGGACCTCACCGAGGCATTGGCAAGCTTTAGCCAGAACGGTCAATGGGAGGTCAATCTGCGCCTGAATGACGACGGTGCCCGCAAGTTTCAAGAGATCACCAAGGCCGCTGCGCAGTATCCGGTCGGGGATCCAAGACGGCAGATCGCCATCGTGCTCGACGGAAAGGTCATCTCCTCACCGCAAGTGGCAGAGTCCGTCGACGCGAACCTCGGAATCGCCGGAGGCACGGCGGTCATCACCCTCGGCGCCGGGGAGAATCAGCAGACCGAGGCGCAGGACCTCGCCGTCGTTCTGCGGTACGGTTCCCTTCCCATTGCCTTCGAACGTGACCAGGTGCAGAGCGTCTCGGCGACTCTCGGTGCGGACTCGCTGCGTTCCGGCCTCGTGGCCGGCCTCGCGGGTCTGTTCCTCGTGGCGATCTACATGATTCTCTACTACCGGTCGTTGGGTGTGGTAACGATTCTCGGCCTGAGTGTCTTCGGTTCGCTGATGCTGATCGTCCTCGGAGTGCTCAGCAAGACCTCCGGACTCACTCTCACCCTCGCAGGCGTCACCGCGATCGTGGTGTCGGTCGGCATCACCGCCGACTCCTATATCGTGTTCTATGAACGCATCAAGGAAGAGCTCCATCGGGGCCGAACGATGCGTGCAGCCGTCGACGAAGGCTTCTCGAGAGCGTTCCACACGATCCTCACCGCGGACACCGTTTCATTCCTCGCCGCGGTGCTCTTGTGGCTGCTCGCCGTGGGTCCCGTCAAGGGCTTCGCTCTCACACTGGGCATCGCGACGTTCCTCGACATCCTCGTCGCGTACTTCTTCACTCGAAACGCCGTCAGCATCATCTCCCATGGGCCTCTCGGGGAGGGAGGCTTCTTCAGCATCCGCGCCGCCGCCGGCGGAGTGCGGGAGGCGTCATGAAGCTCGTTACCCGTTTGTACCGTGGGGAGACCTCCTTCGATTTCGTCGGGGCAAAGCGCATATGGCTGGCGATTTCGTCGGCGCTCATATTGGTTTCGCTCCTCGGGCTCGTCATCTTCGGCCTCAACCTGAGCTTGGACTTCAAAGGCGGCGTGGCGGTCGACGTCGCCAACGCAACCGGTGTGGACGTTACGGCGGTCCGGGACGCGCTGACGCCGCTCGGGCTCGGCGATGCAAAGATTCAGATGCTCGCGGGCGGTGCCGACATCCGGGTGCAGGTCGGTGCCCTGAGCCCGGACGAATCCCGAGCGTTCCAGAAAGCCGTCGCGACGGTTTCCGGATCGCCACTCGACGAGGTCTCTGTGGATGAGGTCGGTCCGACCTTCGGCGCGCAAATCACGAAGCGGGCGGTCACCGCGCTCGTCGTGTTCCTGGCAGCAGTCGTCCTGTTCATGTGGTGGCGACTCGAATGGAAGATGGCCGTCTCGGGCATCGCCGCGCTCTTTCACGACTTGATCATCACGTTCGGCGTCTACGCGCTCACACGATTCGAGGTGACACCCGCAACCGTCATCGGGGTGCTGACGATTCTCGGATACTCGCTGTACGACACCGTCGTGGTATTCGACAAAGTAAAGGAGAACATCGAGGAGCTGCACACGGAGCGGATGACGCTCACGGAACTCGTCAACCGTTCGATGAACCAGGTCCTCATGCGGTCGATCAACACGTCGTTGACGAGCCTCTTGCCGGTGGGAAGCCTGTTGTTCGTCGGTTCGTTCCTCCTCGGCGCCCACACACTTCGCGACTTCGCCCTCGCTCTGTTCGTCGGGATCGGCGCGGGTACGTATTCCTCGATCGGGGTTGCCTCGCCGATCCTCGCCACGTGGAAAGAACACGAGGAGGAATGGGAGCGGGTGCGTCGCCGCAGAGACCGTGGGCGTGGCGATGGGAGCCGCCGGGCCGCGAAGGCCACGGTCGAGACGGCCGACTCGGCTCCGCAGGCTCCGCAGGCTCCGCAGGCTCCGCAGGCGGCTCCGAAACGCAAGAGTGGGGCGGCCCCGCGGCCACCGAAGAAGGGGAAGAAGGGACGCCGGCGCTAGGAGTCGGCTTTCAGCTGCCGACCACCCGCTGTCGCGTGCGCGAGCAGAGCGGGCCCGTACGGTACACTTTGTCGGTGAGCCATCGATCCTTTGTCGACTTGATCCGCGATGTCCCCGATTTTCCGAAGCCTGGGGTGATGTTCAAGGACATCACACCTGTCCTCGCGGATCCGCAAGCGTTCGCCGAGCTGGTGGATGACTTGTGTGCTCCGTATCCGGCGGGAACGATCGACAAGGTGGCAGGTATCGAAGCTCGCGGCTTCATCCTGGCCACTCCTGTTGCGGAGCAACTCAGGGCAGGGTTCGTCCCGATCAGAAAACCGGGCAAACTGCCCGCAGAGGTCATCCGGCAAACCTACGAACTCGAGTATGGGACCGATGCGCTCGAGATCCATCGCGACGGTTTGAATCCGGGCGACCGTGTGCTCATCGTGGATGACGTTCTTGCAACGGGCGGGACGGCCGCCGCTGCGATCTGTCTCGTGCAAAAGCTCGGGGCAGAAGTCGTTGGTGTGGCCGTGTTCATCGAATTGGGGTTCCTCGGAGGGCGGGCATCTCTCAACGACGTGGGACTTCACGCCCTCGTCACCTATGACTGATTCGACCGAGGAGGGGATGGGTCGGATTCTGAGCTCGTACGCCGCGCACCATCCGAACGGCGACGCCGAAGCCATCCAAAGGGCGTACGAGCTCGGGAAACGACAGCACGAAGGCCAGATTCGTCAGACGGGCGATCCATACATCACGCATCCCGTCGCCGTGACCGAGATTCTGGCGGAGTATGGACTCGACACGGAGACGCTGTGCGCCGCCCTGTTGCACGACACCGTCGAAGACACGGACCTGACTCTCGAAGAGGTGCGGGAGCAATTCGGTGAAGAGGTCGCCTCTCTCATCGATGGCGTGACGAAGCTGGACCGAATCAAGTTTGGCTCGCGAGAGGAGGCCCAGGCGGCCACGATCCGCAAGATGGTCATCGCCCTGGCGAGAGATGTGCGCGTGTTGCTGATCAAGCTTGCAGATCGGCTGCACAATCTGCGCACGATCTGGCCGTTCCCAGAAGAGAAGCAGCAGCGAGTCGCCAGAGAGAGCCTCGACGTGTACGCGCCGCTCGCGCACCGTCTCGGGGTCCAGGAGATCAAACACGAGATGGAGGACCGCTGCTTCGCGATCCTGTACCCGCGGCGCAACGCAGAGATCAAGGCCTTGCTGAAGCAGCGTGCCCCACAGCGCGACGCGTATCTCGGCGTCGTCATCGGAGAAGTGAAGCAGTTGATGGAGGATGCCAATGTGAAAGGCGAAGTCACGGGCCGCCCGAAGCACGAATACTCGATCTATCGCAAGATGGTCAACAGCGGGCTTCCGTTCGAGCGCATCCACGATCTGATCGGGATCAGGGTGATCGTGGACGACGTGCGGGGCTGCTACGCGGTGCTCGGGTTGGTGCATGCAACGTGGCCGCCGGTTCACGGCCGATTCAAGGATTACATCGCCATGCCCAAGTTCAACCTCTACCAGAGCTTGCATACGACGGTGATCGGCCCTGGCGGGGGACCGCTCGAGGTGCAGATCAGGACTCGCGACATGGACGAACGGGCCGAGTTCGGCATCGCGGCTCACTGGCGCTACAAGGAAGGAAGATCGGCGGACGCCCTTCCGTGGATGGCCGACCTGCGATTCCTCCAGGACGAATACGAGGATCCCAACGAGTTTCTCGCAGGGCTCAAGCTCGATCTCTATCAAGACGAGGTGTTTGTGCTGACCCCCAAGGGGGATGTGAAGACGCTGCCGAAGGGCGCGACACCGGTCGATTTCGCATACAGAGTTCACACTGAGGTCGGACATCGGTGCATGGGCGCGAAGGTCAACGGGCGGCTGGTGCCACTGGACACGAGGCTCGAGTCGGGAGATATCGTCGAGATCGTCACGTCGAAAGCTCAGGATGCGGGACCGAGCAGGGACTGGCTGGCCTTCGTTCGTACGTCCAGGGCACGGGCGAAGATTCGTCAGTGGTTCGGCAAGGAGCGCCGAGGAGCGGCCCTCGCCGATGGGCGCGAGGTTGTCCTCACGCTCTTGCGGAAGGAGGGCCTCGGGCTGCACGCCAACCGCAGGGATGAGTTTCTCGCATCTGTGGCCGAGCGTCTGGGGCAACGAGACGTGGAGTCGCTCTTCGTCGCCGTCGGCGAAGGGACCGTGGCCGGATCGACCGTCGTCGCCCGCCTTCTGCGACTTGCTCGCCCCGAAGAGGAAGAAGAGGCTGCGGAAGCGACGATTTCCGAACTTCCCCCGGTGAGACCGAGCCCAGACACGGGCGTCGGGGTGATCGTCGAGGGACTCGATGACGTGTGGGTGCGGATCGCTCGGTGCTGTGCACCGCTACCCGGAGACGACATCGTCGGGTTCGTCACCGTCGGACGGGGTGTGTCCGTGCATCGTTCCGACTGCACGAACATCGCTGCGCTTGGGGAAGAACGCATGATCGACGTCACTTGGGCACCGGACAGAGTCGGCCGCTTTTCGGTGTGGATCCAGATCGAGGCTCTCGACCGTCCCCGGATGCTGCGTGACGTCACCGAGCGGATCTCCGATATCGGCGGTGACATTCGGGCCTCCTCTTCGGCGACGAGCAGAGATCGAACCGCCATCTTGCGCTATGAGGTCGAACTCTCCGATCCCGGTCAGGTAGATCGTCTCATCGACGCGCTGCGTGGCATCGAGGGAGTCTATGACGCTTATCGTCTGCTGCCACGGACGTAGGGCGGTCGTAAGCCCCCTGTCGCCGAACCCAGGGCTCGTAGATGCGCTGGGCGCATCCCTGAGCCCTGGGTTCGGGGTTTGTGGGTGGGGGACGGCGGTCGGACACCCTCGCGGCCGCTACGCTCTCGTGCCATGTTGATCGCTTCGGACACCCTCTGGTACGCCCAGACGAACACGTACGTGGTCGCCCCCGACGCGGGAGGGCCCGCCGTCATCATCGATGCTCCACCGGAGCCGGAGGCCATCCTCGCGCTGGTGGCCCGTTACGACCTGAAACCGGTCGCCCTTCTGCTGACCCATGGGCACGTCGACCACACGGGTGGCGCGGGAGTCATCGTCGAGCGAACGGGCGCGTCGGCCTATGTCCATCCCGACGACGACTTCCTCACGCTGCACCCGTTCGAGCAACTGAGAATCCTCTTCGGGATGACTCCGGAAGGGGACTTCGCTCCCCCCCGACGGTTTGAGCGACTGGCGGACGGTGCGATTCTGCGCCTTGTGGGGCTGGAGATCGAAGTCCTGCACACACCGGGCCACACCCCCGGACACTGCTGCTTCCTGCTGCAAGACACCCTGTTCTCCGGGGATCACCTCTTCGCAGGCTCGATCGGCCGAACAGACCTGCCAGGTGGCGACATGGAGACGCTTCTGGAGAGCATGAAGGTCAAGATCCTGCCGCTGTCGGATG
Organism: bacterium BMS3Abin02; assembly: GCA_002897675.1. Classification (NCBI taxonomy): domain Bacteria; species bacterium BMS3Abin02. Next base: position 44,675 of record BDSU01000020.1, read on the forward strand.
AGACCACCGTGTATCCGGGGCACGGTCCCGCGACTACGATGCGTGCCGAACGCCGCAGCAACCCGTTCCTCCGAAACCTCCGATGATACGCGCACCAAAAGGCACCGACGACATTCTGCCTCCCGTCTCCCGGACGTGGCGGAGGCTCCTTCGAGCATGGGACGACCTGACCGAGCGGTACGGATACGACCTCGCCATCACGCCGACGTTCGAAGCCACCGAGGTCTTCTCGCGTAGCGTCGGTGAAGCCAACGAGATGGTTGAGAAGCAGATGTACACCTTCGTCGACAAGGGCGGCCGCTCCCTCACGTTGCGACCCGAAGGAACCCCATCGATCATGCGAGCGCACATCCAGGCGGGCGGCACCGGTATCCGCAAGGCGGCATATTGGGGACCGATGTTCCGGTACGAACGTCCGCAGGCAGGCCGGCGGCGCCAATTCTACCAACTGGGCGTCGAGTACATCGGCACCACGTCGCCGCTCGCCGATGCAGAAGTCATCGAACTCGGCTACCGCTATCTCGTTGCAGCGGGCGTGAGCGGGCTGGCGATCGTGGTGAACTCGATCGGTGACAGCGTCTGCCGCCCTGCATACCTGGAGCGTTTGCGTACCTATCTACGAGAACGTGAAGAGGAGCTGTGCCCGGACAGCCGGAGCCGGATCGAGACCAACCCCATGCGGGTGCTCGACTGCAAGATCTGCAAACCGGTCCTTGGAGACGCTCCCGCTCCGATCGATCACCTGTGCGACGGCTGCCGACGGCACTATGACCAGGTCAAGGAGACATTGAGAGTGCTGGAGGTTCCGTATCGCGACGACCCGCACCTGGTGAGGGGGCTCGACTACTACACCAGAACCGCATTCGAGTACATCGCCACCGGGCTGGACGCAGCCCAGAATGCCGTCGGTGGAGGAGGCCGCTACGACGGACTCGCGGAGACCCTCGGGGGTCATGCCACTCCCGGTGTGGGCCTCGCGATGGGCCTCGATCGTATCGTGCTCGCGTCCGGTGGTGGCGAAACGGTCGGCGAACTGGACGTGTACATCGTTGTGGCACATCGGCCGCTGGAAGACCATGCGCTTCGTCTGGCGTCGGAGCTGCGCGACAAGGGTTACAGGGTCGACTTCGACCCGGAGGGAAGATCGGTGAAAGCCCAGTTCAAGATCGCATCTCGTCGTGGGGCTGCGAGAGTTCTCGTCGTGGGCGAGGAATGGAAACGAGGGGCTGTGACGGCGAGAGACATGGGGACGGGGGATCAACGGGAGATCCCCATCGAGGAGGTTTCGGAATGGCTGAGCTAGACGGCATATACCGCGACGCGTACGCCGGGGAAGTGACGGCGGAGCGTGTGGGGGAGACCGTCCGGCTGGCCGGCTGGGTGAGCCGCCGCCGCGACCACGGGGGAATCGTGTTCATCGATCTGCGGGACGCGACGGGGATCGTGCAGGCGGTGATCGACCCTGAGCAACATGCCGCCGCGCACCAGCTGAAGATGGAGTACGTCATCTCGGCGGAAGGGCAGATACGCAAGCGCCCGGAAGGCACCGAAAACCCGGACATGGCCACCGGCCAAGTCGAGATCACCGTCTCGGAGCTGGAGATCTTGTCCACGGCCGACACCCTGCCGTTCATGATCGACGACCGGGTCGACGTCGAAGAACTCATCCGGCTCGAGTACCGCTACCTGGACCTTCGGCGGCCCCGGATGGCCGCGAACCTGCGTGCCCGCTCGACCGCCCTCAGAGCCATGCGTGAAGTGCTGGACGAGCGCGGTTTCATGGAAGTCGACACGCCGACGCTGATCCGTTCCACCCCTGAAGGCGCCCGCGACATGCTGGTTCCCTCCCGGCTCCGAAAAGGGTCCTTCTACGCACTTCCGCAGTCTCCCCAGCTGTTCAAACAGTTGCTCATGGTCGCGGGCGTCGACCGCTACTACCAGGTCGCCCGCTGCTACCGGGACGAGGATTTCCGGAGCGATCGCCAGGTGGAGTTCACCCAACTCGACGTCGAAGGCGCCTTCTGGGGGCGCGAAGGTGTCTTCGCGACTTTCGAGGCCGTGATCGTCGAGGTCGTGCGACTCCTACGCGGGTCCGCTCCGACCATCCCGTTTCCCCGAATGACCTGGAAGGAGGTCATGGACGCCTACGGCACCGACAAGCCGGATCTTCGTTTCGGAATGCAGATCCACGATCTGGGTGCCGTGTTCGCCGACTCGGGCTTCGGGGTGTTCTCGTCCGTGCTCGCACAGGGCGGCAGCATCAAAGGCATCAACGCCGGCAAGCAGGGGCTCTCCCGGTCCGGCCTGGACGGCCTTGTCGAGAGAGCCAGACAGCTGGGAGCGAAGGGTCTCGTGTGGTTCATCGTGGAGGAAGCCGGTCTCCGTTCGCCCGTCGCCAAGTTCCTCTCCGAGGACGAACGATCCGGCCTGATCGGTGAATTCGGTGCGACCGAAGGTGATCTCCTACTCCTGGCTGCCGACACGCCCCGTACCGCAGCCGCGGTGCTCGGGCAACTTCGCATCGACCTCGGTGCACCGCAAGGGCACGACGAGTTGTCGTTTCTGTGGGTGACGGACTTCCCGGTCTTCGAAGTCGGGGATGGCGGGACCCTTACGCCGGCTCACCACCCGTTCACCGCCCCGCTCGACGTCGATGAGATGCGAGATACGCCCGAAACGGCCATCTCGCAATCGTATGACCTCGTGCTCAATGGCTCCGAGCTCGGATCCGGCAGCGTGAGGATTCACGATCCGTCGGTGCAGCGGCAGGTGTTCGAGATCCTCGGGATCACCGATGAAGATGCGGAGCGGCGGTTCGGCTGGTTCGTCAAGGGTCTACGGTTCGGAACGCCGCCGCATGCAGGCTTTGCTCTCGGAGTCGACCGTCTGCTCGCGTTGCTGCAGCAAGAGCGATCGATTCGTGAAGTCATCCCCTTCCCGAAAACCCAAACGGGGCTCGACCCGATGAGCGGATCGCCAACCCCAGTGGACGATATCCAACTGGAGGAGCTCGGGGTGGAGCTGCGCCCGGAAGTGAAGGCGGAACTCGGCGGCTGAGATGGACGACCTGTTCGCAGCCCACCGGTCAGAAGTGAAGTCGAAGGTGGCTCCACTCGCATCCCGCATGCGCCCCGCAAGCCTCGATGAAGTCGTCGGCCAGCCGCATCTGGTGGGTCCTGGTGCGGCCTTCCGTCGGCTGCTCGAAGCCGGCCGGCCGATCTCCATGATCCTGTGGGGCCCGCCCGGAACGGGGAAGACGACACTTGCGCGGCTGGTCGCGGGGACTTCAGGCGCCCGCTTCGAGCAACTCTCCGCGACGGCAGCCGGAGTCAAAGACGTGCGACGGATTCTGCGCGAAGCCGAACACAGGCTCGGTGAGGAAAGCCGAAGGACGGTGCTGTTCCTCGACGAGATCCACCGTTTCTCGAAGTCGCAGCAAGACGCTCTCCTTCCAGGCGTCGAGGACGGGACGATCATCCTCGTGGGTGCGACCACGGAGAACCCGTTCTTCGAAGTGAACTCCCCGTTGATGTCGCGAGCCAGCTTGTTCCGACTCGAGAAGATCGAACCCGAGGAGCTTGGAGTGTTGATCGACCGGGCGATCTCCGATACGGAACGCGGATTGGGAGACACGGGCGTCAGCTTGGAGGCCGAGGCTCGGACGGCGCTCACCGAACGTGTCGGCGGAGATGCCAGGGCGGCACTGAACGCTCTCGAGATCGCAGCTTCGCTCACGCTTGGTGCGAAGAGGTCCGAAATCGGCCGGGAGGACGTGGCAGAGGCCTTGCAGCGCCGCATCGTCCTGTACGACAAATCGGGCGATCGCCACTACGACGTCATCTCTGCATTCATCAAGAGCTTGCGAGGCTCCGACCCGGACGCAGCCCTGTACTGGTTGCACACCATGCTCGTGGCAGGCGAGGATCCCGAGTTCATCATGCGCAGGATGATCATCTTCGCGTCAGAGGACATTGGTTTGGCCGACCGGCACGCGCTGCCCATCGCGATTGCCGCCTCGCAGGCCCTGGCCTACACGGGACTCCCAGAGGCAACCTACGCGCTGACACACGCAGCGCTCTACCTTGCGACTGCCGTCAAATCCAACACGGTCGCCGTGTCGATCCGCAAGGCACGCGGCGCAGTCGAGGAGACCGCAGGCGCGGACGTCCCGGTCCACCTGCGGTCCGCCGCGTACGCGGGAGCGAAGGAGCTGGGGCACGGCGTCGGATACCGCTATCCGCACGACTACGAAGAACACGTCGTCGCCCAGCAGTACCTTCCCGACGAGGCGGTAGGACGCGCGTTGTTCACTCCCGTCGATCAGGGAGACGAAGCCGGCATCAGAGAGCGTGTCGCATCATGGCGACGGTTCCTCAGAGGCAGGTGACGGCGAGGAGTGTGGCGCAAGTGACACGTGGGTCTCCGCACTAACCTGCCTGCCATGATGGTGAGGCTGTGGTGGTTCCTGCTCGGCGCAGGCTCGGGAGCGTGGGGCACGATCTGGCTGCTGAGACGCATGCAACGAGCGCGAGCGGCGTTGGCTCCGGCAAACCTTGCGAAACAGGGGGCGCTGACAGTCGCCGATGTCCTGGCAGCCGGAGGCAGACGTCTCAAGAGTGACCACCGCTAACCTGGATGTTTCATGGACTCCACACACATACGCTCATCGTTTCTGCGCTTCTTTGAAGAGAGAGACCATGTCGTTCGTCCCTCGGCGTCGCTGATTCCCGTCGATCCCACCCTCCTGCTCACCAACGCCGGCATGGTTCCGTTCAAACCCTATTTCCTCGGGGAGGAACCGGCGCCGTTCCCGAGAGCGGTGTCGGTGCAGAAGAGCTTCCGGACAGTCGATATCGACATCATCGGCACGACGGCGCGTCACTTCACATTCTTCGAGATGCTGGGGAACTTCAGCTTTGGCGATTACTTCAAGGAGAAGGCGATCCCCTACGCATACGAACTCGTCACCGAGCTGTTCGGCATCGACCCGGAGCTGCTGTGGTTCACGGTGTACGAGACGGATGACGAGGCTGCCGAGATCTGGATCGACGGCGTGGGCGTCCCCCCACACAGGGTGCAGCGCCGGGGAAAGGACAACTTCTGGCAGATGGGCGTGCCAGGTCCCGCCGGGCCGTGTTCGGAGATCTTCTACGATCGTGGTCCCCGTTATGGTGCAGACGGCGGTCCGGCGGTGGACGAAGAGCGCTTCATCGAGATTTGGAACCTCGTGTTCATGCAGAACGTCCAGGATCGGCCGTATCACGTCATCGGAGACCTTCCGGCCAAGAGCATCGACACCGGCATGGGACTCGAACGCGTGGCGATGGTGTTGCAGGGCAAGGAGACCGTCTTCGACATCGATACGGTTCGGCCGGTTCTCGCGGTGGCGGAACGCCATGCCGGAGTCGAGTACGGCCACGACCCTCTCACGGACGTGTCTCTGCGGGTGCTGGCCGATCACGGCAGATCGATGACGGTTCTCATCGCAGACGGAGTCGTACCCTCGAACGAAGGTCGCGGTTATGTGCTGCGCCGGGTCCTCCGAAGGGCGGTGCGCCACGCGTGGACACTCGGCGGAAAGGGGGCCGTGACCCCCAAGCTCGTCGAAGCGACGATCGAGGTCCTCGCCGGGGGCTATCCGGAGCTGCTCGACAAGAAGAGCTTCATCCAGGACGTCGTCACCCGGGAAGAAGAGCGGTTTCGTCACACACTCGCCTCGGGTCACAATCTGCTCGATCAGGCACTCACGACCCTGCAACCCGGAGACCGCCTCCCTGGCTCGGTGGCGTTCAAGCTGCACGACACATACGGCTTTCCCGTCGAGCTCACGACCGAGATTGCGGGAGAGCAGGGCGTCGATGTGGACCTTGAAGCGTTCGAGAGCGAGATGGCCGAACAGCGGGCCAGGGCGCGGTCCGCCTGGCGTGGCGGCGAAAAGGCCGGCGGCACCGACTCCTACCGGCGGCTCCTCGACAGGGTCGGACCGTCCGAGTTTCTCGGGTACGGCGACCTGATCGCACGTGCCACGGTGGTAGCCGTTGTCAGAGACGGCGAGTCTCTGGAGGGCGCGGGGCAAGGTGAGACCGTCGAGGTATTCCTCGATCGGACACCGTTCTACGCGGAATCCGGGGGGCAGGTGGGCGACAAGGGCCTTCTCGAGGGCGAAGGCGTCCAATGTGTGGTCTTCGATACGCAGCCGGCCGTACCCGGGCTCACGTCGCACCACGTCAAAGTGACGAAGGGCCGCCTCCGGGTGGGTCAGCACATCGAGGCGATGGTGGACTCGACACGGCGTGAGGCAATCTCCAAGAGCCACACCGGGACTCACATCCTGCACTGGTCGCTGCGCGAGGTGCTCGGTGAGCATGTCCATCAGGCAGGATCGCTGAACGAGGCCGGACGCCTCCGGTTCGACTTCAGCCACTTCGGCGCTCTGTCGCAAGAGGAGTTCTCCGAGGTTGAGCGACTTGCGAACGAGCAGGTGATCGCCAACTCGGCCGTGCGCACGTTCACGACCAGCATGGACGAAGCTCGGAGCCTCGGGGCGTTGGCGTTCTTCGGCGACAAGTACGGAGATGTCGTCCGTGTGGTCGAGATCGGTGGTTTCTCGAAGGAACTATGCGGTGGCACGCACACCACGACCGCAGGTCAGATCGGTCCGCTCATCATCCTGGGCGAGTCGTCGATCGGCTCGAACCTGCGCCGCGTGGAGGCATACTCGGGTGACAACGCCTACGAGTATCTGGCCGGACTACGGCGGCGCCTGGGCGAGACGGGCCAGATGCTGAGGTCCAAACCGGAAGAGGTCCCGTTGCGGGTCAGGCAGCTGCTGGATCGGACGCGACATCTCGAGGAAGAGCTTTCCACGCTGCGCGCAAAACTGGAAGCGGAGGAAGCCCAGGCCCTCGCGGCGGACGCCACGGAGATCGCAGGAGTGAAGGTCGTGGTGACCGCCCGGGAGGAGACTCCTCCTGAGCGGCTGCGGGCCCTGGCGTTGGAGATTCGGGACCGTCTGGGCAGCGGAGTCGTCGTTGTCGGCAGCAATTACGGTGGCAAGGGAGCGCTCGTCGGTGTCGTCAGCAAGGATCTCGTCGCACGGGGTGTTTCGGCGTCCGAACTCATCCTGCCGGGCGCTCGCAAGCTCGGTGGCGGAGGGAGCCGTGATCCCGAACTCGCTCAGGCCGGCGGTCCCAAAGGCGGGGAGTTGGCCGCAGCGCTCGACGCGGTCAGGGAAGCGACCGGAGTGGCGTTGACTGGTTTGTGATGGGTCGTATCCTTGCCTTGGATTACGGAAGCGCCAGGATCGGCGTGGCGATCTCCGATGCTCTGCGAATCACCGCACAGCCTCTTGCCGTGGTTGCGGCGGAAGAGTTCGAAGAACGACTCCGAGAACTGGTCACGGATCGTGACGTTGACCTCGTCGTCGTCGGGCTGCCGACATCCCTCGACGGTTCCGAGGGGCCGTCGGCCGCCGGGGCGCGGCGGCTTGCCGAGCGTGCCGGGGCGATTACCGGGGTCGACATCGAAATGGTCGACGAGCGGTTCACCACGACGGCCGCCGAGCGTGTGCTCATCGAAGGGAACGTCCGTCGTCGCCGCCGTAGGGAGGTCGTCGACAAAGTCGCCGCGGCCGTGATCTTGCAGGGTTATCTGGAGACCCTGCGATGAAGTGTGGAGTAGCTCGATTGGTCACGATCGTCGTAACCGTCGTTGTGGTCGGCGTCGTCGCCATCGTGGGCGGGCGCAGGCTTGCCACCTGGGCCGGAGGCTTGGGGGGGCCGACCGACGTCACGACTCCTTCGAACATCGCGCCCGGCGTATCGGTCACGATCGAGGTTCCTGCAGGATCCGCTGCGAGGCAGATAGGCAGCATCCTTGCAGAGAAGGGGGTGGTGTCTTCGGCTCTCGCATTCGAACTCGCTGTCAGAGGGTCGGGGGTGGCCGAACGGCTCCAGGCGGGCACGTACCTGCTCGAGACCGGCATGACTGCGGGCGAGGCCCTGAACGTTCTCCTGGAAGGGCCCATCGTCGAGAGTTACCGGGTCACGGTTCCCGAAGGCCTGTGGGTGACCGAGATCCTCGACAGTCTCGCCGCGCAGACGACGTATGAGCGGGGGGATTTCGAAAGCGCACTGAGCGACATCGACTCTTCCCACGGGTACGGCGGGGGAGATCTCCGGTCGTGGGAGGGCGGCCTCTTTCCCGACACGTACGAGTTTGCTTCAGACGTTTCTCCCAAGGAGATCCTCCAGCGCATGGCGACGACGATGGATCAGCGAATCGAGTCCGTGGACTGGAGTGATCTCGAGGCATTGGGCATTACCGTGAAGGACGGTGTCATCATCGCTTCGATCGTCGAGTCTGAAGCGAAGCTCGACGAGGACCGGCCAGTGATCGCCGGTGTCGTGCTGAATCGACTCGAGATCGACATGCCGCTGCAGATCGACGCCACCGTGCTCTACGCCCTTGGAGAGCGGGGCAAAGTCCTCAGTTCGAAGGATCTGGAGGTCGACTCTCCCTACAACACCTATCGCGTGCAGGGACTCCCTCCGACACCGATCGGGGCGCCGGGGCTTGCCAGCCTCGAAGCTGCAGCGCATCCAGTCGAAAGCAAGTATCTGTACTACGTCTTGACGGACAAGGCCGGGGGACATTCCTTTGCGGAGACGTACGATGAGTTCCTCGCACTCAAAGCCCAGGCAAAGCGTGACGGGGTCATTCCCTGAGGTACCAGGTGCTCCGGTACTTCGTCTTGTGTACCTCGTCGATCGCCGGCAGCCGACTATCGATGGCTGACGGCCGGTCGTGGTGCAAAACCCTCAAGCCTGTCGGCGCCAACGCCGAAACCTGACTCCAGAGAGAAGGGTTCGGAATGTCGTTGAGCGGTGCGCTGGAGTCGTTTCCAGTGGTCGAAGTACTCAAGCTCGCAGGTCGAACCGGCAAGACCGGTGTTCTGCGCGTCGACGCGCAGGGTCTCGAAGCGCGCATATACCTCACCGAGGGGCAGCTGAGTTATGGGACGACCCGGCGTGACGAGGAGTTCCACAGCAAGCTCGTCGAGGCCGGCCTGGTCGACCCGGAAGCCTGGGTCGACGTCGAGCGAAGAGAGCGCAGCATCAGCGACATCCTCAGCGAAGGCGCCACGAAAGAGCAGCTCAACGCCTTCATGCTCGATCAGATGGCCGACGTGCTGTTTCGAGTGCTTCGGGAGTCCAGCGGCCGGTTTGCGTTCTCCGAGGATGTCGCCCCACGGTTCGAAACGGGGGTCCTGCTCGATGTGGAGCAGTGTGTCGCCGAGGCGGAAGAACGTCTCGGTCGTTGGAAGGAAATCGAGTCGGTGATCCCGGGCGTGGCGTTCCATCTCACCCTTGCACCGGACGCGGCGGATGCGTCTCCGGTTCAGATCAGTGCTCAGGAATGGCGTGTCCTTGCCGGCTTTGTCGGCAGCGGCACCGTCGAGGAGGCATCCAGACGGCTCGGCTGGTCCGAGTTCAAGGCTGCGGAACTCATGGCGGCCATGGTGCGTCGCAACCTCCTCGTGGTTGCCGATCACAGGCCCGAAGGTCGCTACACCTACGGGGAAGACACGTTTTCGCCGGAGGCCGGATCGGATGCCTCTGCGATCAAGGTGGTGGGCCCGCGCCTTGCCGCCTCTTCCGAGGGCACAGATGAGGAACCAAAAAAGGAATCCGACTCCGAACTGCTTCGCTCCGCTCTGTCGGACATCGTCGCGCCATCTGAGCAGGAACGGCCGGCCGGACTCAGACGCCGTCGAACCCTCGGTGCCATCGTTCGGGAGGCGAGTGACGCGGGTGAAGAGCAATGACGAGTGGCAGCATGGTTCGCAAGGACTCGGGACATCTGGGAGCTCTGCTGCTCGAAGAGGGAATCGTCACCCAAGAGGCGCTGGATCGAGGACTCGAGATCCATAACGAAGGGGGCCTGCCGCTCGCACGTGTGCTGCTGGACGAACATCTCGTCGACGAGAGAGATCTCGTTCGCGTACTCGCCCGTTCCATCGGCCTGGACTTCGTGGATCTTCGTGAGATCACGGTCGATCCTGCCGCAGCCGCCCTGATCGCCGAATCGCTCGCCAGCCGTTACGCAGCGATTCCGATCGGCTTCGAAGACGACCGTCTCGTCGTAGCGATGGCGGACCCAGCGAATGTGCTCGCCATCGACGACATTCGCGCGATTACCGGTCGTGAAGTCATTCCGAAGGTGGCAACCCGTAGCGATGTCGACGAGGCGATCCAGAGAATGGCGGCGCTGGACACGTCGGTGTCGGACCTCGCCGAGCTTGCGGCAGAGGACTCGGTCGAGGCCCAGAGCCTGAGCGCACTGGACGCCGTCGCCGACGAAGCGCCGGTCGTGAAACTGGTCAACATGTTGATCACGAGGGCTTCGGCGGATCGTGCCTCCGACATCCACATCGAGCCGACCGAGCGGGATCTCCGAGTGCGGTTTCGCATCGACGGTGTGCTGCATGAGATCATGCGGACGCCGCGATCGATCACCAACGCCGTCGTCAGCAGGCTCAAGATCATGGCCGATATCGACATCGCCGAGAGGCGTCGGCCCCAAGATGGTCGCATCAATCTTCGCGTCAGTGGTCGCCAACTCGACCTGCGCGTCTCCACGCTCCCAACGATCTACGGTGAGAAGGTCGTCATGCGTCTTCTCGATACTTCAACGGCTCTGCTCGAACTCGAGGACCTCGGATTCTCACCCTATACGCTCAAAGGATTCGCCGCTTCCTACGAGAAGCCATACGGAACCATCCTGGTGGTCGGTCCAACCGGGTCCGGAAAGTCGACAACGCTGTACGCAACGCTCAACGTCCTCAACAAGGCCGAAACGAACATCATCACCATCGAAGACCCCGTTGAGTATCGACTGCCCGGCGTGAACCAGGTACAGGTCAACAGGAAAGCAGGGCTGACATTCGCTTCCGGTCTTCGATCCTTTCTCCGACAAGATCCCGATGTGATGCTCGTCGGAGAGATCCGTGACAGTGAGACCGCCTCGATCGCCATCGAATCCGCGCTCACCGGGCATCTGGTGCTTTCGACGCTGCACACGAACGATGCCCCTTCCAGCGTGAGCCGTTTGATCGAGATGGGAGTGGAGCCGTTCCTGGTCGGGTCGGCACTCGACTGCGTTCTTGCACAGCGTCTGGCGCGCCGGCTCTGTGACCACTGCAAGGACGAGTACGAGCCGACCGAGGCGATCCTCGAGCAGGCAGGATTCGCCGAAGTCCCGAAGACACTTCAGAGGCCCGTCGGATGCAAAGTGTGCTCGAACACGGGATATCGAGGACGGGTCGCGATCCACGAACTGATGACCGTCACCGAAGAGATCGAGCGTCTCGCAGTGGAGCGTGTCTCCACCGATGTTCTCAAGAAGGCGGCGATCGCAGCGGGCATGCGAACGCTTCGCGAGGACGGCATGGCGAAAGTCGCCACGGGTGTGACGTCGCTCGAGGAGATCCTCCGGGTCATCGTGTGAATCGTTCAAGGAGCGTTTGGTTGTAGCCGAAGCCCCTGTGAGAAGGAGAAACGAGTGAGCGGAGCATCGCGAAAACTGGGAGAGCTACTCGTTGACGGCCGGCTGCTGTCACGTGACGCACTCGAGGCGTTTCTCGAAGAGGAGGAGGCGACCGGACGTCCGCTCGCCAAACTGCTCGTCGAGGGGAACCACGTTCGAGAGGAAGATGTGCTCCGGGCAGTCGCCTCCCGTGTCCGCATGCCGTATATCGATCTCGATGAGGTCTTCATCGATCCTCGAGCAGCCGAGCGTCTGGATGCTTCCATAGCCAGGTCTCTCGTGGCGGTTCCGGTCAAGGAGGCAGATGGGTCGTTGGTGGTTGTGGTCGCCGATCCATTCGCAGAGAATGTTCGCTCTCAACTCGAAGAGGCCATCGAAGGGCCGGTGACGCTCGGCCTCGGAACGCGATCTGCGATTCGTCGAGCCCTCGACCTGATCCACGGGCGGATCGAAGCAGCCGACGTGGTGGATTCCGGTCGCGAACCCGTCATCGGTGAGCTGCTCGCCTACGTGATCGACCACGAGGCGTCAGACCTGCACCTGGCCGCCGGAGTCCCGCCACAGGTCCGAATCAACGGTCGCCTCCGGCCGATCCCGGGCTACGAAGAGCAGCGCCCTGCCTCGTTGCGCCGCCTCATCTACGGGATCCTCACCGAGCGCCAGCGTGAGAGACTCGAAGAGACCCTGGAACTCGACGGCTCGTATCCGCTGCCCGGCCGTGGACGCTTCAGGATGAACGTGTTCTTCCAGCGGGATTCGGTGGGTGCGGTCTTTCGTGCCATCCCCACGGAGATCAAGTCCCTGGAAGAGCTTGGCATCCCGAGTGTGGCCGGCGAATTCGCCGACTATCAACGGGGTCTCGTCCTCGTCACCGGTCCCACCGGATCGGGCAAGTCGACCACCCTCGCGTCGATCATCGACCAGATCAACGAGCGCCGATCGGCGCACATCCTCACCGTCGAGGATCCGATCGAGTTTCTGCACCGGCACAAGAAATCGATCGTGAACCAGCGGGAGGTCGGTAGTGACACACTCGGGTTCTCCCAGGCCTTGCGTCACGCACTTCGGCAGGATCCGGACGTCATCCTGGTCGGGGAGATGCGGGACCTCGAGACGATCTCGACCGCATTGACCGCAGCCGAGACCGGTCACCTCGTGCTGGCCACCCTCCACACGCAGGACGCGGCGCAGACGATCGACAGGATCATCGATGTGTTCCCTGCTCATCAGCAGCAGCAAGTGCGGGTGCAGCTTGCAGCCTGCCTCCAGGCCGTAATGACCCAGCAGCTGATCGAGACGAGAGACGGAACTGCGAGAATCCCGGCCGTCGAGGTCCTCATCGCCACTCCAGCCGTCCGAAACCTCATCCGTGAGACGAAGACGCACCAGATCGCAACCGCGCTCCAGGCGGGAGGGAAGTACGGCATGCAGACCATGGATCAGGCACTCGCCCAACTCGTCCGCAAGAACAAGATCACATTCGCTCAGGCAACGGAGCGGTGCATGAACCTCGAGGATCTGCAGCGGCTCGTCGGCAGAGTCGCATAGGAGGAAGTCATGGCTGCCACGTTCACCTACCAGGTCAGGGACGAACAAGGGCATCTGCACAGCGGCGAGCTCGAGGCGGGTTCATCGGGAGCGGCGGCAAAGGCCCTTCGGGACCGCGGGTACACGCCCTTGTCGGTCGAAGAGAAGAAGCAGTCCGCTCTCCAGAAGGAAATCAAGATCCCCGGCCTCAGTGGGCGGATCAAGCCGAAGGATGTCGCGGTGTTCTCCCGGCAGTTCGCGACGATGATCAACGCCGGCCTTTCACTCCTGCGATCGCTCGACATTCTCGCCGAACAAACGGCCAACAAGACGCTCACGCAGGCCATCAAGGACGTCAAGACCGACGTGGAGAAAGGGAGGAGCCTCTCTGAGGCGATGCAACGTCACCCGAAGGCGTTCAGCCGGCTGTATGTGGCGATGGTTCGTGCCGGAGAGGTCGGAGGTGTTCTCGACAGCACGCTGCTCCGGCTGGCCGATGGGC